>CAYXZY010000062.1:0-6751 GCA_964469685.1 uncultured Sulfurovum sp.
ACTGCAGGGAAAAAGTCATCCATAAGCACACGACCGCCAAAGACAGACTGGAATCCGTCTCTAAAAGTTGTGTCCATTATATCAATATATTTTTTAGCCATTTATCATACCTTAATGTTTTATGATTATTTATTTTTGCGAAATTCAGCAATAGCCCCGACAATGGCAGCTATATGGTGTTTTTCATCTATGTTAGCAGTAGTATCTGGTACCACAGGTGCTTTTTCCGGAAAATATTTAGCAATGAGTTTTGCCTGAATATTTACAACAAATACAAGAATTACAAGAAATGTAAACACAACTGTCATTCCCAATACCATAAACTTTACGCTTTCGAGTATTAAGTCCATATTGTCCCTCTTTTAGTTTTAGATATAAACAAAATTCTAAAATACATTAGCTTGATGGCAGATAAAAAAGAGGAATTAACGACGTTTTCTTCGCCTATTGTTATTTCGTGTAACTTTTTGCTCCCCAATATAATTTTGCATCATCTCATCAACTGCACTTTTATCAAAACCGATTTGTGAGCCAATATTCTGCTGCTCTGCCTCCAAAAGATGTGACATGAGTTTTTCCAAAAGCAATGTTTTGTCCATATCACCCATAAAATCCAGCATATCTGCTGCATTTTCATGAATACTAATGTCACGAATGCGTTCAGCAAGGTACTCTCTGCCTGTATCATCCAACTCCGTCCCGCCTTTAAGTGTAGCCAGACGCATCTCGGCACCCACTTCTTTTTGGATACGCTGCAGTTCCTTGAACTCTTCTGTTGTGACCAGCGTAATGGCCTGACCGCTTTTACCTGCACGTCCAGTACGGCCGATACGATGCACATAGGATTGTGGGTCAAAAGGAATATGGTAGTTGAACACATGGGTCACATCTTTCACATCCAGTCCACGTGCAGCCACATCGGTTGCGACCATGATCCTGGTTTGTCCACGTCTGTACCCTTTGATGACCACTTCTCTGTCCATCTGTTCCAGATCCCCGTGCAAACCTGCTGCATTAAATCCCAATGCCTGCAAATGCTCAGTAACTCTGTCGACTTCACGTTTCATACGGCAGAACACAATACATTTATTGGTATCTTCTGTCTCCAAAAGCTTCACGAGGGCTTCGTCTCTTTGGTTTTCTTTGATCATGTAGTAACGCTGTTCTATGACATTGTTCGTGGTCTCTTCATCACCCACTACCGATAGGAATTCCGGTTGATACAGTATGTCATTTGCCAACTGCTTAATAGGCTCAGGCATGGTTGCAGAAAAAAGCAGCGTCTGCCTGTTTTGAGGGATATATTCAAAGATCTCTTTGATCTCTTCGAGAAACCCCATATCCAACATCTCGTCTGCTTCATCGAGTACAACGATCTCTGGGTTGAATACATCTATCTTCCCTTTTTTATAGAGGTCTTTGAGTCTTCCTGGTGTCGCCACAACGATCTGCACGCCTTTGTGGATAAGTGCAATCTGACGTCCGTACCCTACGCCTCCATAGACGGTCAGGGTCCGAATGCCCGCAAAACGCCCTAGATGATAGAGCTCATCTGCCACCTGTGTCGCCAATTCTCTGGTAGGTGTGATCACCAAAGCTCTTTCTATTTCACCTTTTGCCAGCTTGTCCATCATAGGCAAACCAAATGCTGCTGTTTTACCCGTTCCCGTATGTGCCTGCCCCACCATATCTGAACCTGAAGCGATGATAGGTATAGCCATCTCCTGAATAGGACTAGGCTCCCTGAAGCCTGCTATTTTAATACCTTTTGCCAGATCACGGTGAAAATCAAATTCACTAAATTTCATATTTTGCCTTTGGCATGGGCAGACATACCGTCCACCCCTACATTCATTAATTTGTCCAAAAAGTTATTTTGAACTTAAGAGAGTCTCTCGCAAGGGACTCTATAAATTCAATAGAGGAGCAGACCTATGTGTCTGCACTTATCTTTGGGGTCAACACAAGGGTTGAGCCTTCGTTATATGATCATCAACAAAATAACCCCAAAAATGATCCTGTAGATACCAAAGGCAACAAAGGTAAAACGTTGGATAAACGCCAAGAAAAGTTTTATAGTGATATACGCTACGATAAATGCCGTAACAAAGCCCACCCCGAAAGCCATCCAGTTCGCACCGGCAAATTCCTGATAATGCTTCAGAAGGTCATACCCGCTCACAGCGGCCATCACCGGAATAGCGAGTAAAAATGAAAATTCTGCGGACGTTTTTCTATCAAGCCCCGCAAGCAAACCGCCGATAATTGTTGCCCCTGCCCGGCTGGTTCCCGGGATCAAAGAAAATACTTGTGCAACCCCTACCCACAATGACTGGGCAATACTCGCTTCTTCTACTTCGGAGACATGGTGCTCTTTCTCTTCGTAGAAATACTCTACGACCAAAAAAATGACCCCGCCGATGATAAACATCCAGGCCACTGTCTCCACATTAAACAATGTCTTTATCTCGTCTTTAAAGATGAAACCCACTATGGCTATAGGCAAAAATGCTATGATGAGCTTCACCCAAAGGTCTATTTTTTTGAAAGTGATTTTTTCTCGGTAGATGAGTATCACGGCAAGAATAGCCGCAAATTGGATGATCACTTCATAGGCTTTGGTCAATGCATCCTGTGAAACACCCAAAAATTCTGAAGCGACGATCATATGTCCTGTTGAGGAGATAGGAAGAAACTCCGTAAAACCCTCTATAATCCCTATGATTATCGCCTGAAAAATATCCAAATTTATTTCCTTAAATTCCCGTAGAGTGTTCTACCTCTACAAGACCATTTTGAGTATTATCCCATTTCTCGGGTTATGCCAAGACAAGCCCTACAACATTTGAGAAAAATAACTCTCATCTTTTGAAAGCAGCTCTTTGGGAGAACCGCTGTCAACCACTTTTCCGTCTTCCAAGACATAGATATACTCTGCACTTTTGATCGTACTGAGTCTATGGGCAATGGTGATCACCGTTTTTTCAGACAAAAAGTCATGCAGTGCATCAAAAAGCCTAAGCTCTGTATGTACATCCAAAGCCGAAGTAGATTCATCAAAAATGACCACTTTGGGGTCAGACAAGACCATTCTAGCGATAGCGACTCTTTGCCTTTGTCCTCCACTGAGCTTGATACCGTCTTTTCCCACAAGGGTATCAAGTCCAAGATCCAAACGTTCTATCACATCATTCAGCTGCGCAATATGTATCGCATTGCTTACCGCTTCAGGGCTGTATGATTTACCCAACGTCAGATTGAACAGCATTGTATCATTAAAAAGTTTAGGATGCTGTAAGATAAGATGAATATTTTCTCTAATGGTGGAAAGTTGTAAATCTTTGTTACTTGTACCACCATAATATATCGATCCTTCGTCAAGCGGGTAAAACCCAACGAGGATGTTGGACAGTGTTGTCTTCCCGGAGCCGCTGGCTCCCACAATGGCAACCTTTCCGGCTTCTTTGATATACATATTGATATTTGTTAATATGTTTTTGCCTTTCTGGTAGGCGAAGGAGAGATCTTTTACTTCTATGTCTACGGCCTGCTTCCCTCTAAAAGGGTTATGCTTTTCTATGATGCGCGGTTCCTGCTCCATCTCAAATATGCTGTCTATACGTTTACAGGCGGCTTTGGCAGTAGAAAGTACATACTGAAAGTTAATGATATCCTGTATGGGGTTTACCATAACCCAGAGGTAAGAGAAAACCGCAAGCATTAACCCTACAGAAAGATCTGAGTATGCCACTGCCAAAATACTCACCGCTCTAAATATCTCATATCCGGCTAAAAATACCAGATAAGAGTACTTTAAAGCTCTGTCGCTCTTATAGCCAAAATTGATGGCATGGGTACGCAATTCCTCAGCTTTTTGGCGGCTTTGTTCAAAAAAGTACTCTTCTTTGTTCGCTGCACGGATCTGGTGAAAAAGTTCAAGTGTTTCAGTCAGTGCAGACTGAAAAAGCTCTACGGCTTTGTTTTCCTCTTTTTTAAGCTCCCCAATATTTCTCGAGAGCTTTACGGTAAAAAGTATCACTATGGGATTTGTCAACAGAATAAAGATAGCCAATGGCCAGTGTATCATCAGTAACACAAGGGCAGAAAAGAACAGCATTAACACAGCCACAATGAGTTTGGAGATGGTCGTACTGACAAAACTGTCAATGGTCTCTACATCGGTCACAAGTTTGGATGTGACTGCCCCTACCCGCATCATCTCATACTCTTTCAAGGAAACATGCTTAAGATGTTGCAGCAGGGATGCCCTCATCTTGTAAGTAATGTTTTTTGAAATGGAAACAAAGATCTTTGTTTGCAGTATTGACAGCAGCGTACTTAATACCCGCAACACAATGATCACAGACAAAATAAAAAATACATACCCTTTGGTATCCAGTGTAAAAAGATGGGTCTGTATCCACATGATCAACCCATGGTCTTTGCCCAAAAGCAGTTCATCCACAAGTATGGGGATAAACAGAGGTATTACAACCACTAACAGCGTTGCGGTGATCGCAATAATATTTCCTAATATGACTTCTTTTTTATAGCTCAGTATTTGCTTTGCTATCCCTCTGATATCACAGCTGTTCTTTAGTGACAAGATCCACTCCGATGTTTATTGGTATTATAGCTTTTTAGTATAAGGACTAGGTGTCTGTGTGCTTTAAATACAGTAGGAATCCTGCTATAATGCCATCGAAATTATAAGACCTCTGGTCGCCATAAAGGATATCTTTTGGAACTACAGGACAGCATTACGCTGGAAAATATAGAAACACTGGTCACACAGTTTTACCACAAGGCTATGGATGATGAGCAGATCGGACATTATTTTTTGGTAGAGCTGGGTGAAGACATCGAAAATGAAGAGTGGAAAAAACATATCGATATCTTGGTATCTTTTTGGGGTACTGTCTTTTTGGATGAAAAATTATACTTTAGTGATCCCTATGGACCGCACTTTACCATCGTGGGGCTTGAAGAAAAAGACTTCATTCGCTGGATGTCGCTTTTCACCAAGGCAGCTGAACAAGTCTACATTCCTGAGATAGCTGCGCAATTTAAAGAAAAAGGCATCCACTACTCAAAAGACTTTATGCGGCGACTCAATGAAGACAATGGCACACAAAGCCTTAAAAGTGCAACGACGTGGGAATAACCCACAATCCCTACAGCGTATCTGCAACCCCCAACACAAGTGTTAGATCTTTTTCATCCACAATATGCGTAGCTGCTTTCTTCAGTACCGGTTTGGCACAAAATGCTACCCGTGCATCTGCATGCGCGAACATACTCAGGTCATTGGCACCATCACCAACAACCAGTGTATTTTTTCGGTCTATACCCAGAAGTGACTGCAAACGCATGATCATATCGCCTTTGGCATCCGAATACATCATTTCTCCCCCTACTTGCCCGGTGAGCACACCTCTTTCTGCATGAAGAAAGTTAGAAAAATCTGCATCAATACCAAGCTTTTGGCAGGCTGGTTTGGTGGCATTTCTAAAGCCCCCTGAAAAACATACTACCGTATAGCCAAGTCTCTTCAGCCCTTCTACCACCTCAGCAGCGCCGGGCATCATCGGCAATTCAGAACAGATACCGTTGACACGTTCTTCTTCCAGCCCCTCAAGAAGAGCCACTCTGGCTCTTAGCGACTTATAGAAGTCGAGTTCTCCTGCCATCGCTCGTTCCGTGATAGATGCTACCTGCGCCTGAATACCAAGTGGTTCAGCCAGGAAATCGATGGTCTCACCATCCATTAATGTAGAATCAAAATCAAATACCGCCAGTTTGGACATCATATACCTCTATGTATTATTTGGCTAGAATTATAACCAATAAATAAAAGAGAGTAATTAATGTTTGAAGAATTTTGTGACGTCCTCTGCCTTGAAAAAGAATTTATCACTGTTGAGATAAACCCTCCCCACGGTGCATCTATGGATGGCCTCATAGAAGACATCAAAAAGCACAATCTCCATGAAAAAGTGACTGGCTTTTCCTGCACTGACAACCCCCTGGCCAAACTTAAGATGTCAGGAGTTCTTTCTGCCATCAAAGTGCAACAAACCTTTGGCAAGCCTGTGCTGGCGACCATGAGTATGAGGGACAAGAACAAACTCTCCCTGCAGTCAAGCCTTCTTGGAGCCAATGACTTTGATCTGCGCTGCATCCTGGCACTTACGGGAGACCCCGCAAAATACTCTGACCAACCCGATGTCAAAGGTGTGCTGGAACGTGACTCCACCCTGCTTCTAAGTATTATCCATCATCTGAACAAAGGTGTGGACTACTCGAACAAACCCCTTTCACCTGCACCTAAGCCTATCTATCCTTTTGCCGTGAGCAATGCCACGGCAAAAGACATGGGAAGCCTCAAAAAGCGTATGCTCAAAAAGCTCAACTACGGTGCACGAGCCATCATTACACAACCCGTGTATGGACTTGAGAATGCCAAAGAACTCCTGGAGATCTTTGAAGAGGCCAAACAGATGAGTATCAGAGACACTGCCAAAGAAGCTCACCTAGTGCTTGGTCAATTCCCCATAGTGCGGGCCAGAACAGCAAACTTCATCAACGACAAAGTACCGGGTATCTCTGTCCCCAAAGAGATCATCGACGAAATGAACCTTGCAGCCATGGATGGAGAAGAGATGGAACAACAAGTAGGTTTTGCTACGTCCAAACGTATCTTCGATGAGATGATGGATCTGCATGGGAAGGTACACTTGATGACGCATAA
>CAYXZY010000063.1:0-6658 GCA_964469685.1 uncultured Sulfurovum sp.
TCATGGAAAATATAATAAACCTTGAACTCAAGCAAGATACGGTAGACAACCTTTTGGCATTTTCAGAGCTTCTTCATAAAGATGTCAATAAAATGCTTGAAGAAGCATTGGAACAGTATTTTGAAAATGAACAGAAAAAGCTCATTGAAAAAGGCATAGAAGAAGATGCGTCTATGACAAACTTGGATTTTGATGAGTTTTGGGATGGTTTGGACATCGGTTAGATGGAACAACTCAAGACCCGGCTTTCTCACACTTTAGAGGAAGAAGTACTCTCCATAGATTTTTTTGATCAAGGGCAAATAGGGGATATCTACAAAGTTACAACTTCAAATCATGCGTATATTTTGAAAACCTCTGCAACATCCAACAGGCTTCTGATAGAGCACGATATGCTTGTTGATATTAATAACTATGATATTGCTGTACCGAAGGTTATGGATGTGTCTGAGACCCATTTGCTGATGGCATATATAGAGACTTCCCCTTTGGCAAAATCTGTACAGGAGTCCAAGGCAGCGGAGGTACTTGCAAAGTTGCACAGTGTGACCAATGAGAGTAGAATGTATGGATACTACTATGACACCACCATCGCTTCTTTTATGCAAAAAAATGAACAGACACAATACAACTGGGGACTTTTTCTGGGTCAGATGCGTATCGTTCCAATGGCAAAGATATGTTATGAAAGAGGGCACATCTCAAAAGAGATACTGAGTCGTTTAGAGCATCTTTCCAAAGACATTTATAAACGTATTGACCTCTCAAAGATCAGCCCGTCACTTTTACACGGAGATCTGTGGAGCGGTAACATACTATTTAATATGAATGGTGCTACACTGATTGATCCTGCGATCTATTTTGGAGACAGGGAAATGGAGTTGGCGTTTATCATGATGTTCAATACCTTTGGTGATACCTTCTTTCAGGCCTACACGAAAGTACATCCTTTGAGTGATGATTTTTATGAAGTGAAAGTGCCGCTGTACCAACTCTATCCTGTTTTGGTGCATGTGGCATTGTACGGTGTAAGTTATGTAGGACAATTGGAGCATTTACTCGTAAGGTTGAAGCAGTGATGAAACTGAGATCATTTGCCAAAGAGTTTGCAGTGGTGATAGTGGCTATAATTATATTCACAAATATTATGAGTTACCTGCGTTCACCGGAACTCCTGTCCAATAAGCTGCCGCCCATAGAAGCAACACTTTTAAACGGAAATGTTTACCGTGTAGAAAAGGGTAAACCTTTGGTTCTTCATTTTTGGGCGACATGGTGTCCAACCTGTAAACTTGAAGCATCCAATATTGAGCATATCTCTCAGACATATGAAGTGTTGACAATCGTTGTCAACTCTGGAGATGACCGTAAGATCAAAACATATATGGACCAAAGAGGATTAACCTTTAGGGTTGTCAATGACAGTCAAGGCATGTGGGCAAAGCAATTTCATGTAGAGGCGTATCCGACAACATTCATCTATGATGCCAACGGTACACTCAAGTTTACAGAGGTAGGGTATACGAGTACGGCAGGTTTGTTGGCTAGATTAACATTAATTAAGTAAAATACGCAGTAGGAAAGTAAAAGGAAAAAAATGGAAAACATACCCAATTGTCCAAAATGCGGCAGTGAATATACCTATGAGGATGGCAATCTATACATCTGTCCGGAATGCGCCTATGAATGGAGCAAGGATGAAGCCAAAGAGGCTGAAGAAGGTTTGGTCGTGAAAGACGCCAATGGAAATATTTTACAAGATGGTGACAGTGTGACGGTCATCAAAGACCTGAAAGTCAAGGGCAGCAGCGATGGAATCAAGGTTGGAACCAAGATCAAAAGTATCCGACTTGTCGAAGGAAATGACGGTCACAACATTGACTGCAAGGTTCCGGGTGTAGGTGCCATCAAACTAAAGCAGGCTTTTGTCAAAAAAGCCTAGGTCTTTTAAGATGACTTGGCGACATTCACGATAGCACTTTCAAGATGGTAGCTAATGCGTGCAACATGATCTGTGATCCTTACAAGCCAGCGCATTGCCTGCAGGTGTTTTGTACCGACATCCATATCGATCTCATCTCTTGCCATTTTGCTTGTGATATCAGCCCGATAGTCCTCTAGCGAGCGGTGTAAATACTGGGCATTTTTGTTTGCATATTTTTTTGCTTTAGTGAACTGTTTTGTGCGGACAGCATCTATGATAAGTCTGTTTTGTCTTATGACATGATGGCGTTCTTCTTTGAGATAGGGTGAACGTCTGACACGTTTTGCTCTCTCCTCTTGTTCAAGACAGCGCTCATGCAGACGCCATATATGATCCAGCATATGAATCAGTGAAATAAGCTGTTTCCATTGGTAGCCGTCTTCTTCTTTTGGGTGGATGTTGTCAAGGTAATGTTGTGTATTGTCAAGTGAAGATCGCAGTTGTATCAGGTCAGCTTCTTTTCCGTATTTTGTATCTCCAAGTAAAAAGTTTATATGGTAAAGCAGTGCGAGGAACTCCTCTGTAATGACTTGTCTCGTTGATTCTAATGCCAAATAAGGTTCTTCATACAGCCGTTTGTCCAGTTTTTGAGCATAACCTGGTATGTCTGAAGGAACGATACGTTTCATCATACGCGCAAAGACCCCTGTAAAAGGAAGTACCAGTAGGACACCCAATGTATTAAAAAAAGTATGAAAACCTACCAGTGCAAGTTCGGCATAGTTTTGAATGATATCAGGAGAAAAGTAGGTGAGTGTGGCGATATAGGGTGTGATGAGAAAAAAGGCCAGCGTACCTGTGAGAAAATTGTAGATGACATGAGAGTATCCGGTTCTGCGCACATACACATTGCCACCTATAGAAGCAAACAGTGCGGTCACTGTGGTACCGATATCCATTCCGATGATCAATGCAGCAGCCTGTTCAAAATTGATAGCATGCGTGAAAAGTGCTGTGAGCGTGGTGGCCACACCTGCACTAGAGGATTGAGTGAGAATGGTGGCAAGCATACCAAGCAGGATGAGTTTGATCCTTCCTGTCCATGTGTCAGGCGGAAGCATATCCGGTGTAATGATACCTTCAAAGCCACTCATCCCTTCTTGTAAAAAAGAAATACCAACAAAGATAAGACCAAATCCTGCCAAAGCATAGCCGACGCCTGAGATCTTGTCGCGGAAAAAGAGTTTAAGTATCGTACCAAGCAGTATAAGTGGCAGGACAAGTAGATCCAGATGGAGTTTAAAGCCCAGCAGGGCGACCATCCATCCGGTAATGGTCGTTCCGATGTTCGCACCAAAGATAATACCAAGCGCTTGGGAAAAGTTCATCAGGCCAGCCCCCACAAACCCGATTGCTGCAACGGTTGTCGCACTGGATGATTGTAAAATGGCAGTGGCGACAGTTCCCGTAAGTGCACCGGAGTAGGGGCTTTTGGTGAAGTGCATGAGAGATTGCCGTATCTTGTCACCTGCTAAGGAGCGAAGTCCATCGGTCATGACTATCATACCAAGGAGAAAGAGTCCTAAGCCTCCCAGTGTATTCAGGAGTGTAATTACCAGTGTATTGTCCATCATCAAGCCTTCTTTGGAGAATAACTATGCGCCTATGTAAGATATTATATCACAACCCTTTCATTACAATATCAAAAAGGAAGTCTACTTCAAAGTCTTCAAAAAAAACCGTTTTTTTACTTTCAAAAAAATCCAGTACCTTCTTTGTGGGGAGGGCAGGGCCATAGATGCATGAGGGGTGTGCAGGTTTGAACGCTTGCATAAGTGAGATCTCTTCTTCTATGCCTTGCTCACAGATGAAGCAATGTTCCTGGAGGTCGAGCCTGCCTTCATATTCCAGCAGTGTGATGTAACTTTCACATACGATCCGCTTAGGGTTTTGTTTGTCCCATTTTTTTGCTGCATCCAAAAGCAGATCATAATAAAAGGAGTCAAGTTCCTCGGCATCTCGCAGATGGGGTTCGAATTTCTTAATGAAGTTGTGCCACAAAAGAAGTTTGTTTTTATCGAAAAGCCAGGGAAACCCGATGTGTGAGAGTGAACGTAGTCTTGGCATGAATCGTCCGTCTTCACCTTCGATCTCAAAATCTACAAGATTACCCAGTTGCAATATGGAGTGACGCGCACCAAAAAAACGATAGTAGGTTCGTATATCTGTTTGGGTTAGAACGATGGCGATGCTGTCTTCATTTTTAGCTTTTTTGACAGATAGAATGAAACCTTTTATAGTAAAACTCCTTTGGTATTTGGTAATTATAGTCTAAACGACGTTAAACATTCCAGCCTATAACGTATGCGTACCTGTGGCGCTTAAACTAATCCTAACTTCATATTAGGTATAATGTAACCTATTTCAAGACATTATAATGTCTTATAATTTATTATTTTTTAAGGTTGAACATGCAAGATCTATTTACATCATTTAAGGACAATTGTGGATTTGGACTTTTGGCGTCTATTGACAATATCCCTTCACACAAAAATCTCGAAGATGCTGTGACCTCTCTTTCTCGTATGATGCACAGAGGTGCCATCGCAGCAGATGGGAAGACAGGTGATGGTGCCGGACTGCTTCTTTCAATGCCTAAGTCATTTTTTGACAAAGAAGCGACTGCCAACGGGGTACATCTTCCTGAGAACTATGCTGTGGCAATGGTATTTTCAAACAATCCTACAGACTTTGACGTGATCACAAGGATCTGTAGCAACAATGACCTTAAGATCATCTACACACGTACCGTACCGGTGGATACCAATGCCCTTGGGCAGCAGGCCCTGGCTTCACTACCGACTATGAAACAGATCTTTGTTGTGCCAAATTCTCCAGTGGCCATGAAGCGTTTTGAAGCACTGGTATATCTTTCACGCAAAGAGATCGAAGCGGCATTGATCGAGGATGAGACATTCTATATCCCGTCATTCTCAACCTCTGTCGTTTCATACAAAGGGCTTGTGATGCCTACGCACATCAAAGAGTTCTACAAAGACCTTGCAGACCCGAATTTTGAGATATCATTTTGTCTTTTCCACCAGCGTTTTTCAACCAACACACTGCCACAGTGGAAACTTGCACAACCTTTCAGAATGATCGCGCATAACGGTGAGATCAACTCTGTGACGGCCAACCGCTTCAATGTTAAAGCCAAAATGGCTGCAGCCAAATCTGATATCTTTACGGATGAGGAGATGGAAAGACTCAGACATGTCATCCAAGACGGGATGTCTGACTCTGCAAGTTTAGATAACTTTATGGAATTTTTACGTGTCAACGGTGTAGACTTCTTCAAGGCAGCCCGTTCACTGATCCCTGCACCATGGCATAATAATCCACAGATGGATACAGAGCTTCGAGCATTCTATGAGTACGCCAGTGCCACATTTGAGCCATGGGATGGGCCTGCTGCCGTGAGTATCACAGATGGGCGCTACATTGGATGTGTACTTGACAGAAATGGATTGAGACCTTCAAAGTACGTTAGAACAATAGACAACAGACTGCTTATCTCCTCAGAGTACGGTGTGTTGAAACTTCCCGAAGATCAGATCGTTGAGCGAGGCAGACTCCAATCTGGTGAAATGATGGGGATCGATCTTAAGTATGGAAAAGTACTTACCAACAACGAGATCAATGATTACCTTAAGGCAGGACATGCCTATGATGCATGGCTGACCTCCAATCTCTCTTATCTACAAGAGTATGTTCCTAACACAGACATGATTTCCTGTGAAACACAGTATGGTGATATGGCGGCAAAACAACGCTACTTCAACTTTACCTCTGAAGTGATCAGAGAAGTGATCAGACCGATGATCAATGAAGGAAAAGAAACCACCGGATCAATGGGTGATGATACGCCATTGGCTGCCTTTTCAACCCAGCAGCGTAACTTTACAGACTTTTTTAAACAAAAATTTGCACAAGTTACCAATCCTCCTATAGACCCTATCCGTGAAAAAACAGTGATGAGTCTCAATACAGGTTTCGGTGAGAGTCATAATGTGCTCAGTGACAGTCCTGAACATGCCAAGCGTCTCAAAACTGTACTGCCTGTGATGTCTGCTGAAAAATTCTGTCTTCTTCAGGAGTTTGGTACTCTGGGTAATGACAAATACGATCCCAGCTTTAAAGTAGGAAAGTATGATACGACCTACAAAGGTGAACTAAAAGCAAGTCTTGATGCATTGACACAACGTATCATTGAGGATGTCAGAAAAAATGATATTAGAACGATCATTCTTGATGACAGAAAGCTCAATGCCACCAATAAGGTCATCCCTATGCTGATGGTGGTAGGGCGATTGAACCAGGAACTTCTCAAAGCCAATATCAGACACCTCACAAGCATCGTGGCTGTCACAGGTGAAGTGTTTGATCCGCATTCAGCTGCCTGTCTGCTTAGCTTTGGAGCAGCTGCTATCTTTCCTTATTTGCTCTATTATACTGTAGAACAACTAGAAGAAGGCAATGAGGCCATGAAACCTCTTCTTAAGCGTTTCAGAAGAGCTATAGGTGCAGGATTGATGAAGATCATGTCAAAGATGGGTATCTCTACACTCGCCTCGTATCGAAATTCAAGACTTTTTGATATTATCGGATTGAGTGCCGAGATCGTTGAAGACTGTTTTGAGGGTGCCCAGATGTTGCTTCCAGGTTTAGGGTATG
>CAYXZY010000064.1:0-6633 GCA_964469685.1 uncultured Sulfurovum sp.
AGTCCGGATTTAATGCGCTTATCATCATAGGCCTCACTTCTTTTCTTGTGGGCATGGTCATTGCCTATCAGGGTGCAGTACAGTTGGCGAAATTCGGTGCAGATATTTTCATTGTGGATACGGTTGCCATTTCCATTACCCGAGAACTGGGCCCTATGATCACAGCCATTGTCATTGCAGGGCGGAGTGGGTCTGCCTATACTGCCGAGATAGGGGCCATGAAGATCACAGAAGAGATCGCAGCCATGCGTACCATGGGTTTTGATCCGTATTATTTTTTGGTACTTCCCCGCGTATTTGCGATGATGATCGCCCTGCCTTTGCTTATCTTTTTTGCAGATATCGTTGGTATATTCGGCGGGATGGTCGCTGCAGCAATGGAGCTGGACATCTCCATGTCACAGTTTATAGACAGACTTCATGAAGTGCTGGAGGTCAAACACTATATACTCGGGATGATCAAAGGTCCCGTATTTGCATTTGTGATAGCATCCATAGGGTGCTTTAGGGGATTTAATGTTTCGGACAATACGGAAAGTGTCGGCCTTCAGACTACAGCGTCTGTGGTCAATGCCATTTTTCTGGTCATTGCATTTGATGCTCTTTTTTCCATCATATACACGGAGTTTGGCGTATGAGTGTCATAGAAGTTGAAGGTGTTGTGACCCGTTTTGGTGCACGTACGATCCATGATGGCGTGAACCTGCATGTGGACAAAAATGAGATCTATGCTATTTTGGGTGAGAGCGGTTCAGGGAAATCAGTGCTGATGAAAGAGATCATCATGCTGTTGGAACCGAATGCAGGGCATATTTCGGTTTTAGATACGCCCTTGAATGATATCAGTTTTAAAGATGCGCAGACTTTGAGAAGTAACTGGGGCGTGTTGTTTCAGTTTGGGGCTTTGTACTCTTCTTTGACCATTGCAGAGAACATAGAAGTGCAGCTTAAAGAGTATACCAGCATCAGTAAAGAGATGCGTGACAGACTCGTGAGTTCCAAGCTGACCCTTGTTGGCCTGGCACCGCATGTGGGAGCACTGTATCCTTCGGAACTCTCAGGAGGGATGATAAAGCGTGCCGCATTGGCTCGTGCGTTGGCAATGGAGCCAAAGTTGCTTTTTTTGGATGAACCAACCTCGGGTCTTGACCCCATCGGAGCACGTAATTTTGATGCGCTTATCGTCAAACTGCGTGACCTCCTGGGGATCACCGTTGTGATGATCACCCATGACCTTGAGAGTATTTTTTCCATCGTAGACAGGATGGCTATTTTGGCTGACAAGCATGTAGTGGCAGAGGGAACGCTAGAAAATGTGTTACAATCCAAACATCCTTTTGTGGAGGAATTTTTTAAAAATGAATACACCAAAGAGCGATTTAAGGACAAGGTAAAAGATGTATAGCAAAGTAAATTATTTGATCGTTGGTCTCTTTGTATTGCTTTTTGGTGCAGGGTTGGTCCTGTTTGCCTTCTGGCTTGCAGATTATGGTTTGCAAAAAGACTATGATATCTACGAGGTAAAGATGACTGACTCCGTTACCGGGCTTTCTAAAGATTCAAGTGTAAAACTGCGCGGTGTCGATATAGGAAAAGTCAGTGATATTCGGATCAATCCTGACAACATTGAGGAAATAGAGATCTTTCTCAAGATCAACAAAGGGATACCTATCAAAGAGGACATGGTCGCTTCGACACAAATGTTCGGTATCACAGGACTGCTGTCTATCAATATAGAGGGAGGTACAAATGGAGCCAAGACACTCAAGCCCACGGAAGACCATATCCCCGTCATACGCAGTGCGCCTTCTTTTGTCTCAAGGATCTCTGACACATTCGGTGGGCTGGGTGACAGGCTGACCGTTTTGCTTTCGAAGGAAAATCTTGATACCTTTGCAAGTATCCTTAAAAAATTTGAACAAGCAACGCTTAAAGCGGTTGAGCTGGAAGAAAAAACATTGAAGCTGGAGGAAAAAGCTGTAGGCTCACTCGATGAGGTTGATACCACGCTCAAAGCCTTCAGAGCGTCTATGTCCAACATCGATAAACAGTTTGAAGAAGCCACGAATGATTTCAAAGTGATGCAAAAAGACTTTACAAGTATCAAGAAGGTGAGTGTACCGACCATAGACAAACTTATGCAGACCACCCGAGACTTTAGACGGGTGACACTGAAAGTGGAAAAGAGCCTGGACAGAGGAGATTACAATCTGAAAAAGATTCTTGAGCCGATGCTCATAGAGATACAGATACTTTCCAACCAACTCAATACGATGACCAGGGAACTGGGAAATAATCCCAGCGAAATACTGTTTAAATCCAGAAAATCAAGAAAAGGACCGGGAGAATGATAAGATACAGTGTATTGATTCTGCTATGGATAGGACTGCTGGGCTGCAGCAAAGCGCCTGCAATAAAAGTGTACAGTATAGATGTACCTCAGGTAGGTGTGTCGACTGTAAGCAAATATAGAGACAAGAGTATCAAGGTCACCTTTCCTCAAAGTCTCAAAGAAGAAATATCACAAAAAATGAACTTCTCATACAGTGCAACCGACAGAGGCACCTACCAAAACTCAGAATGGTCAAACAACATGGCAAAACTTCTGCAAGGTACTTTGATAGAAGTGTTGGCAAGCAGTAAACGCTTTAAAGTGGTATTGGCAGATTCAAGCACGCTGCGAGAAAATTACAGACTTGAGAGTAATATTTTTGCATTTGAACATCAGGTACGAGGTGCACGGTCTTATGCGAGTATCTCAGTGCAATTTACCTTGATCAATGCCGATACAGGCACATTGGTAAAAAGCAGGAGATTTTCTTACCTGGAACCCACCCCAAGCATCAATGCAGAGGGTTATGCAAGTGCTACCAATGTTGCCATCAAAAAGTTGAGTAAAGATTTACTGGCGTGGTTACGCTAAAAATGCTTCGAGTGAAACGTTCTTTTCCTCTTTGGTCTCTATATCTTTTACCCAAACTGTGCCGTTTGCCAATTCATCTTCTCCGATAAGCACCGCATAACGTGCATTGACCTTGTCAGCACCTTTCATATGGCTTTTGAAACCTTTAGAGGCATATTCTACCGTGACCTTAGTTGCTTTACGTTTGGAAGCAGCAATAGGGAAGAGTGTTTCAACGGCTGCTTCTGTCATCGCGCCAAGGTAGATGCCTTCACGCGTCATTTCAGGCATCTGCACCAGTTCCATAATACGCTCGATCCCTATAGCAAAACCTATTGCAGGAGTAGGTTTGCCATCCAAGAACTCAACAAGTTTGTCATAGCGTCCCCCGCCTGCGATGGCTGACTGTGAGCCAATGTCGTCCGAGACGAACTCGAAGGCTGTTTTGTTGTAGTAGTCCAGTCCGCGTACCAGGCTGGTATCTACCTCGTATTTGATGCCGGCATTATCCAGCAGGGCAGTCAGCTTGTTAAAGTCTGTATCACAGTCTTCACAGAGGTTTGTGATGAGCTTTGGTGCATCGGCAAGTAGGGTCTGGCAGTGCTTGTTCTTGCAGTCAAGCACACGGATAGGGTTTGTGTCTATACGCCTGTTACAGTCTTCACACAGGTCGTCTTTAATTTCTGTAAGGAAACTGACAAGTGTCTTTTTGTACGGTGGCATACAGGCAGGACACCCCAGAGAGTTTATTTGAAGTGCAAAGCGTATACCCAGTGCTTCAAAGATCTGGGAGATCATGGTGATGATGGTAAAATCCTCATAGACAGAGGCTTCGCCAAAGCTCTCACACCCAAACTGATGAAACTCTCTCAGACGGCCTTTTTGGGGTCTTTCATAACGGAACATTGGCCCATAGTAGTAGAACTTCTGCTTGACAGGCTGACGATCAAGTTTGGCAGAGATAAAGGCACGCACCACACCTGCTGTTCCTTCCGGACGCATACAGACGTCATTACCGCCTTTGTCTTCAAACTGATACATCTCTTTGGTGACTATATCTGAACTGTCACCCACAGAACGTTTAAACAGTGCCGTCTCTTCCAGTATCGGCGTTTCGATGTAGCCATAACCATAGCGTTTGGCTATTTCTATGGCTGTCTTAACGATGTGTACAAAACGCTCACTCTCTTCAAAAGTGAGATCTTTCATACCTCTGAGTGGATGTATCATAGGTGTTTCCTTGTGCTTGCTTTTGGAAGTGGAGAGTTCACTCCCACCTATCCAATGTGCATAAATAGTTATTTTTTTACGTAAGCAAACTTATTGTGGGAGTAAACTCACCACTTCCGTTGGCTTTTATTGCCGAATTATACCTTCAAGTAGGTTAGTATCGTTTGATGGATGTTCTCTATGTCATCTGTGGCATCAATGAAAAGATGCGGTATGTCCAGTTTGAGGATGCTTTGTTTCATATGCTCCTGCACGTTCAAGAGATACTCCAGTCCTCTGAGTTCTATGCCGTCAAGGCTTTTGGCAGAGGTGCGTTCCCTGAGGGTTTCCATGTTGGTTAAAAAAAGTACTATTCTGTCGGGGAGATGACCCTCCAGGGCAAATGTGTTGAGGTGTACAAGTTCTTCAAAGTCAAAGTCACCATTGGCCAAAGCATACCCTATGCCGGAAAGGAATCCTCTGTCCGAGATGACGACTTTGTCTTTATTGGGTTTGATCACCTCTTGGTAGTGCTCTGCGCGGTCAGCCAAAAAAAGCAAAAGTTCAGCACGTTTGGAAGCCAGGGCATCAGCAAGGAGTATCTCTCTTGCTTTGACGCCAAAAGGTGTTCCCCCAGGCTCTTTGGTAATGACGATCTCAGGATGTTTTTGCGCGATGAGATCTATTTGGGTACTTTTGCCACAGGTGTCTACGCCTTCAAAGAGTATATACATCAGCTTCTGTACTCTTTGATCATTTGATGTACTTTTGGGTGCAGAAGATGGTCTACTTTCCCATCAAATGGCAGGATGGAACGTACCACGGAAGAACTGACAAAGCCATACTCAAGGCTGGGCATCAAAAAGATGGTCTCCAGATCTTTTTTGAGTGAGGCATTGGCATAGCCCATTTGTAGTTCATACTCAAAGTCACTTATGGCTCTTAGCCCACGTATCAGGATATTTGCGTCCAACTCCTCTGCGAGGTCAACAAGAAGTTTATGAAACCCTATCACTTTGATGTTGGGCAGATCAGAAGTGGCAGCTTCCACCATACGTACACGCTGCTCCAAGCTGAACATCGGCTTTTTTGCTTGAGAGTCGGCAACGGCAACGACGATCTCATCAAACATCTTATAGGCACGTTTGATGATATCTATATGTCCTACAGTGATAGGGTCGAAGGTACCCGGATAGATTGCTCTTTTTATTTTATTCATAGTATTGCCTCACATAGGGTGGATGTATCCACCGCTATTGTAGAAAATATTTATTTATGGTGGATAAATCCACCCTACAATAGCTTGTTATCCTTCCCATCTTTCATATAAGTTATTTTCAATGCCCAAAACATCGTACCATTTCCCGATAATGAACTTCTCCATATCTTCCAAACTTGAGGATTCAGAATAGTATCCCATCACCGGTGGGGCGATAATGACACCAAGTGTAGCCAATTTTTGCATATTTTCTAAAGCGATGGCAGAAAATGGCAGTTCACGCGGTGCAAGAAGTAACTTTTTTTGCTCTTTGATGGCCACTGCGGCAACACGCGTAGGTAGGTTGTCAGATATGCCACAGGCTACCTTTGCAAGCGTGTTCATGCTGCAAGGTATGATGGCAGTCGCATCTACCTTGAATGAGCCGGACGATATACCTGCGGCAATATTTTGTGCATTATGTAGTGTCACTCGTTTGTTCTCAAAGCTTTCCACTGTAAGTGCATTGTCAGAGACCACGACATGTACTTCGATATCTTCTGGCAAGTAGTCCACAAACTTCTTGCCCAACTGAACACCACTTGCACCTGTGATGGCTACGACTAGTTTCATATCTGACCTTCTTGTTTATTAGAAGGATTATAGCAAAAGTTGATAAGGCTTTGACATTCGCATTGATGTATAGTAAGATACGAAAGATTAAAAATGACCGGAAAGATATAAGAGTATGACAAAAAAAGAAGTATCGATCAACACCAAATGGGATGAATTTGAAATAGGCACCTGCCGGGTATTTGTAGATGTTTTAAAACTCTACATCCCGGTTTTGTTTTTTCAAGACCACAAACCCAGACCGACAGTTTCAAACACCATGATGCAGGCGCTGAATGATATACTGGACATGCCACTAGATGAATTTGACAGATTGCCTGAGATACTGGGTATGGAAGATGGTACAAATATAAAGCTCAAAGAGATCCACATAGATCAGGACAATGATGTCTATGAAGGGGTGTATTCGGAAGTCATCATAGATACAGCTGCGAAGACCCAGGTAAGTGTCATTGTAAAAGACGGTGCTTTTATTTGTGTGAATGAGGGTGCGTATTTTGACACACTTGAAGTCATGGAAAAAAAGAGTGAAGCCGTCGGCCCGTCCAAAGAAGAGAAACAAAAGATCATAGATATGATGATGTCATCAGAATAATGTTTTGATTGATATGTTGTTTGAAATGGAGCGGGTGAAGGGATTCGAACCCTCGACAGCCTGCTTGGAAGGCAGGAACTCTAGCCACTGAGCTAC
>CAYXZY010000065.1:0-6590 GCA_964469685.1 uncultured Sulfurovum sp.
TCGCATTTAAACCTTCAAAATCAGGCAGTGCAGCTGTAAAGTCACATGCTTCTGTCGTACATCCGGGAGTATTGTCCTTGGGGTAAAAATAAAGTACGATCCATTTACCTTTAATGTCTCTTAGACATATCTCTTCTTCATCCTGGTTTGGCAGACAAAAGTCTGGTACGGTATCGCCTACTTGTAACATTAACTATCCTTGTATAGATTTTTTGATAGTATAACAAAAATGAAATGTAGGGTGGATTTATCCACCATTATCAATCATGTATTTTTCAAAAGGTGGATAAATCCACCCTACGCATACATAAGAAAGTACTATAGTATGAAACAAACAAAAGAAGAATTACTCGCAGACATTGAAAAGCTCATAGCCTACGGCAGGGAGGAACCCACCATAAACCCTGATCTTCTGGCCTATCTTGAGCTGGAAGACCTCATCAACACCAAAGCCAAACTTCTCGAACGTGTAGGCAAACTCTCAGAAGAAGACAAAGCATGGCTGGAACAATTTAAAAAGTATGACTAGCTAAAGACTACTCTACTTTACATACATCTGCATTTGTACGCAGGTCGACAGACTTGTCAAACTCGATATTGTACTTTTTGAGAATGCTGCACTGTTTGGCTTTTGCTTCTTCTCTATCAATAATCACTTTGACGCCATCTTTGTCTTCAAGCAAGAGAAATTTGTCTTCCACTGCATTTACGAGTGCATAGAACTCTTTAAAATCTTTAAAGGCTTTCCCGTTCACTTTGTCTATGGGCCACATGGCAAAATTATTGTCTCCCCTGCTCATGTCTGAGGCCAGCACCTTCAGCAGGACCACTACTTCACTTTTGTCCTTCTCCTGCCATCTGGAAGCCAGGTAGCTCAGTGTCAACTTGTTACGGTTGGTGGAACGTATGAGATTTCTTGTTAAAGGAGAGAACACATACCCCCCGTATACAAAGTATGTAGGCATGGTATCATACCTCGTTGTTTTCACCAGATACATATCATCTGCTGTGTGTTTGAGCTTGGCTTCGACATGCATGGGTTTTTGGTCCCGTATGATATCCAGACCTACTTTTTCACCCATCTGATGGGTATCGACAAAATAGTGAAAATGCGTATATTCATTGTGTCTGAACTCAACCGTACCGTCATCTTCTACCCTGTGCCCGTCCACGGCAGTCAAGATATCGCCTTCTTTGAGTATGCCTTCCAGTGCTGAATTGTGAACTACTTTATTGATCAGTTTTCCCGATGTATTTTCATCCAGACCATAGTACCGTCGGATGGCAGGGTTTTCCAGTTTTTGAGTCCCAAGCCCCAAGTCAGCAAACCCATCATACTTTCCATCCTTCATGTCATCTATAAAATGCCTGACCATGGTGATGGGTACCAGGTACCCTATGTTTTGTGACTTGGTGATCACCTGCATCACCACACCGACTATCTTCCCTCCCGAAAGGGCAGGACCGCCTGAATTACCCGGATTGACTGCCGCATCTACCTGTACGGCAAGAAATGCCTCGCCGCTGTGCGCATAGGTATGATGCTCAACCCGTGAGACCACACCAATGGTTGCGGACAGTGTAGAGCCTCCCATAGGGTAACCATATACAACGATCTTTTGCTCCACTTGAGGCAATGCGCCAAACTCAAGCGGTATCACTCCTGAGAAGAAGTCATTGTCTTCCACTTTCAGGAGTGCAAGATCAGCCTGATGCGACACTGCAAATACTTTAGCAATGTAACGTTTGCGCTGTCCATAGCGCTGTACCTCCAAAAAGGACTGGTTGGCCACCACATGTGCATTTGTAAGAATGAGTCCTCCATGTATAATGGCTCCCGATCCTGTACTGCTTCGTATGGATGAATTCCAAGGTTCCTGGTAGTTGGGGATTTTTGCAGTGGTATATATCTTGACGATAGCCTGCTTGGTGATATCCTCACTGTGTACTTTCGCTGCTAAACAGAGTGTGCTTAACAATACTATCCATATATATCGCATCTTTATCCTTTAAAGTTTTCGGCATCCACGCATAGTATGTTGCGCTTTAGTGCTTCTTTGCTCATGAGCCCTGCTTCCTGGTCGGAGAGCAACTGCTTTTCTTCATTATACACTTTTGCTGAGCACACACCGCATGAGGGACTTCTGTCTTTGCCGATATACAGGTCTATGTCTGTATGTGTATCAAAAAAGTCGTGGGCATATGCTGTGACAGCAGAAGAGAGGTCTGCTCCGCTGGCATTTGAAATGGCTCTGTCTTCACCCGCTTTACGAACGAGATCCATGGTGGGTCTGGGTGTCCCAAAAGCATGGTCTTCAGGACAAAAGGGAACAAGGGTGTCATGTTTCAGCGCTTCTAAAAGGTTGCTGTTTTGATTGTCTGTCCCATCGTAGCGACACTTCTGCCCCAAAAGACACGCAGAGATCGCAATCTTTCTCATCGCTAAAATACAAAAAGCAAGGCATACACCCAGGCACCGGTCAACATCGTTAAAATGATACCTATAAATGTACGCTTGCCATCTTTTTTATGTGATTCCGAATAGAGTCCGGGAAGTGTTGACTGCCTTTTGTAGCGTTTTGCATAATGCAAGGTCAGTACCCATAAGATCAATGTGACCACAGAGATAATAATATGGAAGATCAATACATATAAAAGATAATCATGTGAAACGGAACTTCCCTCCATCAAGTGTTTATATCCGCCTTCCATGCGCACACCGTATTCGAAAAACCCTACCACAATCACAGAGACGATAAACAATAGTTTCTGCACAGTCTCATGCGCCCGATAGTGTTTATTCTTCGCCAGTGTGATCGCCCAAAATATCAAAAAAGGCAAGGCAGCTACAATCACTGAAACGATGTCCATGAACAGTGGTGCACGGGTTCCCAAAAACCCTGCTTCAAATAAAAAATCCATACAACTCTCCCGGAAAAAATTACTGATACTATAGCAAAGCCTATCTAAAAAACGGTGTATATCTCTTAAATCTACACAAAATAGCTTCCAAAATTTAGTACACTTTGCTCTATAAAAGGGTTCTATAATCTGCATCTAAGATAAATTGATGTATCTTCCAGCAAATCATAACGAAAAACGATAAAAGGGTCACAATGGATTTAAGTGTTAGCTATCACCCCATTTCAAAAGAACAGATGAGAGAGTGGTATTTTGACGTGTTTGAAGATCTGGGAGCAGCTGAGGCATTAAAGCTTCGAATTCCCCAGGAGCAACTCAAAAAACATTCTCTTGAAGAAGTAGAAACATACTACAAAGAGAAATACACGACCATCATCAAACGTTCAAGGGAACTTGAGTATGACAACTTCAACAAATGGCATGCGTATTTTATCGCTGTTGCCCAAGGCTTCTATGAGAAGTTTTATTTTGTACAAGGTGCTGCCATGTCAAGCATTATTGATGTAGAATTTCACGATACCTACGTTACCCCATGGAAAGATGTCATAGAAAGTGACTACATAGAAGACCTCTATGTCACCAATGCACTTCAAGGGCCTTTCAGCGGCGGGATATACATGTCTCCAGAAAACGTCAAACAACTTTTACATGATTATGAGAATGATCCTGACATCAAAGAGATCATGGATGAGCAATTTGAAGGTAAAAAGATAGAGGTAATCTTGGCAGCACTCAAATACGCAAGTCAGAACGATCAAGGTCTTCTTGAAGCAACAAAAGTGATCGATCAGAGTACTGAACTTTTTGAAGAGCCAGAATGTTTCAGCAATGTGTTCAATTGCGATATCATGAGTGCAGCGGTGTATACCACAGAACTAGCCGCTCATTATGATGCCATCTATAAAGGCACCGGAGACTAGCGGTTATTGCCGCAGTCTTTGCTCTTGTACCCTATGCCTTATCAAAGTATCACAGAAGAAAATATAGAAATTCTTGTAAGGTCATTTTACCGCCAAGTCTTGGATGACAAAATACTCGCACCTTTTTTCATAGCAAAACTAGGAAATGATTTTCAGGGTCATGCATGGGAAGAACACCTGAGTCTCTTGACCGAATTTTGGAAATTTGTTGCCCTAGGCTATGATGGGTACTCCGGTAACCCTCTTGAGCCCCACATGCACATCAATGACATAAACAAGGAAGCATTTGAGCAATGGCTCAAGCTTTTTCATCATACTGTAGACATATGTTACACACCTTCAACAGGTAAATACCTTAAAGAGAAGAGTCTCGATATTGCCCAGAATTTCATGCGTAGGCTCAATATACAGCCTTAATTTCACTGACGTCATCTAAATCGGACAAATTTTGTATGTTTCATTTTGTCTCAATTGATTCTTTATCCATACTCCGTCAATAACTTCTATGTAATTCTTTTTATTATTCTGTTATTATCCATTGCAGATAAAGGATGTATTGTGTTACACTATAGAGCTTTTATTTTTTTAGAGATGTTAACAAACACAGCCAAACATGACAACATGCTTCTGATTTCGGGAGTCAACTTCAAAGAAAGAAAGAGACTTAACTATAATTTAAGTTTCTATTTCTTATAAGTGTATATAATTTAAAAATTGGGAGTTTTTTATGGAAAAACTGGTTTTATTCATACCGTTTATCCCTGTTGCGATCGCTATCTTGATAGGGTTTATAAACAAAAAAGAATTGATGCCCAAAGTGGCTATCATATTTTCATCCACTGTGGCACTGCTGGGACTTTACGGTACCTACCATGTTATGAGCACGGATGAAGTTATCCAAGGCTTTGGCGGCTACCTTATCTACAATGAACTTTCAGCCATACTTGTACCTTATGTTGCCATTTTGGGGCTTGTGATTCGAAAGTATTCCACAAAATATATGTGGGATGAGGCAGGTTACAAAAGATTTTTCATTCTTCTAAACTTTATTTTCTCAGCCATCTATCTGCTGGTGATGAGTAACAACCTGATCATACTTGCTATTGCCTGGCAGCTGATGAGTATCAGTCTTTACCTTCTCATCACTTTCAATGTGGAGTCAAAATCTGCCGTTAAAAATGGCGGCTGGACCATGCTGACACACAAGTTGGCCGATCTGCTCTTTATCATTGCGGTGATCCTTACCTACAAAACATTTGAAAGTGTTGACCTTGCAGGACTAAGCCAAAAATGGCTTCTTATGTCTGAAACAGGAGCCATCAATGATCCGATGATCTATGTCATAGGTTTCCTCTTTTTGTTCGCTGCCATGATGAAATCAGCCATTATCCCTTTTCATTTATGGCTGCCGTACACTTCAGAAGGGCCTACGCCCGTCTCCGCACTCATGCATGCAGGGGTGGTCAATGTTGGTGGTATACTGCTCAATAAAATAGCTTTTTTGTTACTGTTGACACCTGAGGTACTCAATGTCGCCTTTGTGATGGGTCTGTTTACCGCGATCTTTGCGACCATTCTCATGCTTGCTGTGTCGGATGTGAAGCGTTATTTAGGATATTCCACCGTAGGACAGATGGGGTATATGATCATGGAAGTGGGTCTGGGTGCTTTCTCACTTGCGATCTACCACCTGATGGTACACGGTATCTTTAAAGCGACCTTCTTCCTCGAATCAGGATCGCTTATAAAACAGGCGAGAAAAGAGCCAAATGTCCCAAGACGTCTTACCTATGAACTCTTCTGGGAAGAGAAACCGCAATACAACAGTATCAATATGTTCCGACTTGTTGCCCTCTTTACCGTAGTACCTGTCATTGCATTTGTCGGGATAAAATACATCCTTGGTGAGTCTGTTTTTCATTTTAATGCTGCAACGATCATTCTTGCCTTCGCCTGGCTCACCGGTACACAGCTTTTCTTGTCATTTCTGGAAGTGACCAAAGCCAATTCACTCAAAGTGCTCTTTTTACTGATCAGTTCATTTGTGGTCGTACTGTTCACCTATGAAGCCTTTGGACATGCACTTGAGAATTTCCTTTACGGTGACTCTGCATCACTCTTGTATGATGCTGCAACACTGCATGTCACTGTGGGCATGACCCTTCTCATGATCGCTGCGATCATGGTGGTCGGATGGTACTTTACCTATAAACAGCATTATGTGGATATCCCTGTAGGCAAACATGAGCCTAGTAAAACCAAATGGAAAGTATATAAATTCTTAGCCAAAGAGGGATACATTTCCGATATATATGTCAAATACTTCAAGATATTTTAAGAGGGTGGAAAAATGTTTATAGATTTATTATTATTTACTTTACTGGGGGGCTTGCCCTATTATATTTACCTGGAAAACAATAGAAAGTTTTCGTATGAAAGTACATTTTTGTTTAGTGCAATGCTGTTTATTTTAGGTCTGATATCGTATGCATTTTATACCGAAGAAATCCATATATTGTTGCAGATACTTGTGATTCCTGTTTCACTGTATTCGCTCTATCGTGCCAACAAAACGAACAACCTATACAAGCTGATTACCTACATCCTCTTTTTTAATGCCCCGATGCTGATGGTTTTTGAGGGAAAAGCGGGGTTGATGTATGGTGTCACACTGCTTGTTACCCTTTGTGGGCTGTATCTTATGGGTAGATTCTATGAGAGAAGTTACGGAAGTGCCAACTACCAACC
>CAYXZY010000066.1:0-6581 GCA_964469685.1 uncultured Sulfurovum sp.
TCAGACTGATTGTCTATGTACCCAACACCGATAGATGCATGAAAGTGTCTTAAGAATTCCCTACCTAGAGTCAGGGAGCCCCCGAGTTGATCTTGCGTAAATCCGACATACTCAAACTTTCTCTTATAAAGACTCATCCCAAGGCTGTACTGGCTGTCCCAGACTTTCGGGTTGACAAAAGAAAGGTTATAGTTCGTTGAGATCTTTGAGATGTCAAACCCGACACTTGCATTGATGCCCGAACCTAAGAAGTTTTTATCTGAAACCGAAGCATTGAGCATAAGCCCTTCATACGAGCCATAACCACCACCTGCCGAGATAGTCCCGGTGGCTGTCTCTTTGACGTTCACAAGCAGGTTGATCTTGTCTTCAGAGATTCTCTGACTTTGTATGTCTACTTTTTCAAAGAAACCTGTTCTCCCCAAAGCACCTTTGGAGTCCTTAAGGTCTGTGGCATTAAATTTATCTCCCGGTGCCAAGTAGAGGTATCTACGGATCACCCTGTCTTTAGTGGTATCGTTACCTGAGATAATGACATCATTGATGGTCACTTCTTGTCCGGCCTGTAACACATAGTTGATATTGACTGTTTTGGTTTCAGGGTCCTTATGCATTTGCGGTGCAACGTTCGCATAGGCATACCCAAGGTTACCCACGGCTTCTTTCAGGTTCTTCATATCGCTTCGCATACGTTTAATATTGAAGATCTTGCCTTTTTTGAGTCTCAAGTTATCAAGTAATGCTTCAGAATCAAGCCCCTCTATGTTTTGCGAAATACTCACCTCACCCACACGATACTGGTTTCCTTCAGAGACCTGATAGTCCACATCAGCCTTATAGGAGCCAAAGTCCACACGCATCAATGGTTTACTCACATACGCGTCAAGGTATCCGTGTTTCATATAGACATCTTTCACCCTGAATGCATCATATTCCAACTGGTCAATGTTGGCTACCCCTGTGTTAAGAAACGGCATCCATCCCAACAAGTCCGCTTCTTTATTGGCCAGGTCAAACTCTAAGTCACTTTTGTCCAGTTCGGATGCACCCACAAAGTTGATATTTTTAATTTTAATTTTTTCACCTTTGTTGACATCAAAGACCAAAGACACACTGCTTTCACCCACAGGTGTCGTTGTCAATTCAACCACTGTGTCATAGTACCCCTGACTTTCAAGTCGTGAGATGATGGTTTCTTTGGCCCTGTTGGCACGTCTGCTGTCATAGAGGTCACCTTTTTTAAGCCCAATGCTCTCTAAAAGCTTTTTGCCGTCATCACCGGAACCATACCCGTTGATGTCGATGTTCGCAATGGCTAATTTTTCTTTAAAATGATAGATCAACGTACCGCCCTGCTTGTCCACCCATACATCTTTAAAGTAACCCTGTGAAAAAAAGTTTTTTATAGATTCGTTGATCTTGGCAGCGTCCATTTCATCACCTACACGAATATCAGCGATCTCCATCGCTACCGTAGGTGAAAGGTGCGCAAGTCCTTCAAATTTAATTTGAGTGACTTTTTGCGCCCATAAGAATGCGCTCATCAACATCCAGGCAAATAGCATTTTTTTCATCATTGTTGTCAACCTTGTATAATTTGCAATATTTTATCTTTATTCCTCTAAAAGCCTCATAATGTGCTAGAAAAATATGCTATAATCCTTCCAAAATATCTGCTCCTAAGGTTTAAAGCGCATGGCTAGAAAAAACATCGGTATCGTTGGACTTGGACTTATGGGTGGTTCTCTTGCACTTGCACTGAAGAAAACATCAAAAGAGTACCACTTTATAGGTCTGGACCACAATGAAACACATGCCCAAGAAGCACTCTCCCTGGGACTCATAGATGAACTGGCAACGGATGTAAATGACCTTATGCATTGTGATATCATCATCCTCAGTATCCCGGTTGACGGTATCATTGCGGTAGCACAATCGTTGGAAGACATCTCTTCTGAGTGTACCGTGATAGACCTGGGAAGTACCAAAGAACTTATCTCAACGTCCATTCCGACACCTATACGTCACAATTTTGTCACAGCACACCCTATGACCGGCACAGAAAAGTTTGGGCCCACCGCAGCGATAGATACTTTATACCAGGATAAAGTCGTAGTGCTTTGCGACATGGAGAAGTCCGGCGAGCATCAAAAAGAAACAGCCATTTCTCTCTTTGAGGACATTGGTATGAAACTTGTATTTATGGGAGCAAAAGAACATGACAGGCATGCTGCGTACATCTCACATATGCCCCATGCCCTCTCTTATGCTTTGGCAAATTCAGTTATGGAACAAGAGGACAATGCGAGTATTCTTGCCCTTGCAGGCGGGGGATTTAAAGATATGAGCCGTATAGCAAAGTCCAGTCCGAACATGTGGGAAGATATCTTCAGGCAGAACAGAACCAACCTGCTTGAAGCCATCCACACGCTACAGGATGAACTTATAAAATGTGAAAAAATGATTGAGCATGAAGAGTGGGACGCACTCAATGCCTGGATGAAGAAAGCCAATACCCTTCATGACATACTTTAAGAAAACGGTATTTTGCACCTATGAACACCATTCAAAAACATATTCAAAGCCTTCATAAAAAGATCTCGCAACTCTCATCAGTGGATGAAAAGATACGTGCCATTGCAAGCTATGCGAAGATCATCACTGGTGCCAGGCGCTGCTCCATCTTCATACATAAAGACATGCAGCTTAAAAGCATCTATCAGGATGAACTGGGTGAAAGCATCATACTGCCATCAAATACCGGACTTGTGGGCTATGCATTTCACAAACGAGAATCAGTCCTGGAAAATGATGTTTCCCATAACCCAAATTTTTTCAACGCCATTGATCTACAGTTCAATTTCACTACAAGAAACATCCTTGCAGTGCCTATCATAGAAGAGGACAACCATTGTATAGGTGTGATTCAACTGCTCAATAAAAAAATGCATTTTGATGCGTACGATCAGGAACACATAGAAGCCTTGGTACCCTTGATCTCTTCTATTTTAGTAGCTGAAAAGCCTGTCTCGCAAAATGAGGTCTCTGATCCCGATAAGATACAAAGAAAACTTGGGCATTACCTGGATGACAAGCGACTGTACCTCATGGATGACGGCTACGCATACTACAAAATACTTCAAATGAAAAGAGCCTATTTTATCTCTGCAGATACCTGCTACAATCTTTCAGATACCCCTACAACAGCAGAGATCTTTTATTTTACCGGGGATGACGAGTTTCTGTCTGTCAAGATCAAAGCATATTTTGATGTCCACACTGAACAGATTCGTATCTCTGAAAAGATGAGCAATGAAAAATTCATCTACTATCCTTTTGAACCCGATGCATGATGAGATGCTCTACAGCCTATAGCGGAAGGTCACCACGACCTCAAAGACTTTTCCGATACTTTTAAGGATCGCTTCTTTCAATACCTGTTTTTCTTGTTGGCTAAGTACCCCTGTAGCGATGACCTCACAGCGGATTTCATCGGTTTTTGTACGATGCACCAGTTCAATGTGCGTCAACCGAACCTCTTGTGCTCCTATTGTAAACGCTACATTGGAAAGTGTTTTTTGTATGGCTATCTCTTCTTGCATTTGAGAAAAGGATGCATACAGGGGGATGGCTACCAAAGAGACGATCATCATCCAGATCATGATGCCTCTTTTTGCCAGATGCAAAGGAGAAAACCCTAACACTGCAAAGGTAAAAGCTGCAGCCAAGACTATGCCTACAAGGTTGGTAATAAAAAGCAAAAAAGCAGTAGAGAACATGGACCAATCTGCCCAGCCCAAGCCTATGCCGGAAACTGCCAGAGGGGGTACCAAAGCCACGGCTATCGCTACACCGGCAAGTGAGCCTAGTATCTTTTCATCTGACTTGGCATAGGCTGCTGCAGCCCCTGAGACAATGGCCACAAAAAGATCCAGGATCGTAGGACTGAGCCTTCCTGTCATTTCACTGGTTACCCTTTCAATAGGCGTGAACAGCGCTATGACTGCCGCAGTCGCAAGCACAGCAAAGACACCTATAAGTATGGTTTTGGCACCTTGTATCTGCAAAGCCTCATCCTGCCGGAGCACGCCCATACTCAAGCTTACTATAGGCTGCATCAGTGGTGCTAAAAGCATCGCACCTATGATCACCGAAGAGGAGTTTATAAAAAGCCCGAACGTGGCAATCATCGTAGCAAGTATAAGCAATACCATGAAGTTTTGACTTAATCTGCTCTCCTCTCTGAGATTTGTAAAAAGTGTCGTGTATTGTGCCTTGCTCGCATGCGAGAAGAGTGGTATACCCTCGCTCAGATAGGCTGTACTCTCTTCATCAGAAGGAAGGTGATCGACCCTAATGCTGTCTTTCGTGCTTGTCTGCGTGCTTTTGTTTTCCCAGAAAGCATCCCCTACACTGAGTGCCAAGGCTTTCTCCTTGACCTCCAGTTCAATGGGTGTGGTCTGTTTTTGTGTAGAATCAATGAGGACATCCAGAGGTCTGTGGGTCTCTATGAACATTTTGGAACTTCTTATGTATCCTACCGATTTAGGCAAGGCACTGGGTGTAAGGTGGGAGACCAGAGATTTAAAAAGGTATCCCATATATTGCACCATGGACGTCGGAGAAAGTATCACTATGGAAAGTTTTCCATTCTGGGCTGAAAGCTGCGAAGCAATAAGTTTTGCCGCAAAGGTATCGTTGTTGTATTCTACACCCACTATGCCAACTGCAGAGAGCTTTATCTCATTTTCTTTGGCATCTGTTATTTTCATTGGTGTATGTTTTAATGTTTTGACACGTTTGAGTGTTTGCCAAAATAACTTGACCCTGTCTATATATGATTTTCCATTAAGAATGGAGTCAAACCTGTCAAGCGGAGGTGCATCACCTATGACCACTTCCTGCAACACTATCTCGCCATTTGCGTACAAAAGGTCTATTTTCTTTTCTGAAGGTTTCAAAGCCAGTGAGACTGCCTCTTCAAGATTACTTGTAAGTGCGAAGGTTTTGATAAGTTCTTTTTGCTCTGGTGTTGGGATGATGCCCAGAGGGATGTCATTTTGGTGAGAGATGCCAATAAGCAACTTAAGGTCTAGCAGACAACCTGTGCCAAGCAAATGCGATGCGGCATTGACATCCAGTTCACCCAACCTTGAAAAAGGAAGATAGGTTACTGTTACATTTTCCAAATATCTCTTAGCATCATCAATAAATGCTACGCTATCATCTGCATATACATAATAAATCATACAGGTATTGTAACTGATTTATTTAAAATATCTGCATCTGTCCACTTTAGATCCAAGGCAAAAGCCACCTAAGACTTTTGCCTTGTCTAAAACCTACTGTGCCCCATACTCTACTGAATCGATTTGCTCAGTAAACTGCTCAATGTAGAATGTTACAAGGTTGGCAATTTCCTGTGCTGATTTTTCAAGATAGATTCGTTTGATAGGTATATTCTGTTCCATTGTATGCGTACCGTTGGCCACATACTTTAGGTGAATATACGGATCTTTCGTAATTTTAGCATTCTCAGCAGTCATCGCCACATCCGGAATATGGTATGTAAGTTCCACATCCGGGTCTACCATCGCATTATGAACCAAATCTACCACGTCTTCTAATTTTTCTTGTAATTCTCTTTGCATTATCACTCCTTTTAGTGTACTGTTTCCAGTGAGTATCTATATGATTAACAAAAATGGCCTCAAAACAGCCACTTAGTTGATCTCTCCGGCGTCTATTTCTGCTTTAAACTCTTCTATGGAAAAAGTAGCTTGGTTTGCTATCTCTTCAGCTGAATTCAAAAGAGCTGTTCTACCCAAACGGATCTTTCTCGTAGGCTGCGTGTATTCACTGACCACATACTTGACCAAAATATAAGGATCTCCAGAAACATCACAACTGTCAGTAGTCGTCTCTACTTCAGGTATACAATATTCAATGTCAATGTCAGGATCTACCATCACATTATTTACAAGTTCTACAACTTTTTCTAATTTCTCTTTTGTTGCTTTTTCCATTACTTTTTTCTCCTTGAGTTAAATAGCTGATCATATTCAATGAAAAGCATGAAGTTTCATCATCAGAACAAACACCTTCCTGGTATTTCTTTCCAAGCTTCATATTCCTATTGTAACCAAAAAATACAAACATTTCAATGACAAATGTCACATTTTGAAGGTTAAATAACATCTCCTTACCAAACAGGTTGGCAAGATACCAAAAAGAACAACACACGTGTCATCCACTGGGATGAAGAAAACCGTATCCGTCATATCATAGACAATGGACATAGTAACTTCTATATCTACGATGCAGGTGGAGAGAGAACACTTAAGCGTACCGCTCAAGGTGAGACCTTCTATGTGAGAGACGTAATGTAAACAACAACAGTTTGTTGTTTATAGTCTCGGAACCGAAACGGTGGAGCAACGCGACCCGTGTAGGCTACTACTTCGTCATCCGTAACGGTACCGTAGCAAGCAAACATTTCTTTGCAGGCAGCCAAAGAGTCGCCACCAAACTCACCAAACAAGAGTCTCAGACGATCGTCACACCTCCAACAGGGGTACCGA
>CAYXZY010000067.1:0-6579 GCA_964469685.1 uncultured Sulfurovum sp.
CCGGAGGGAAACAGCGTTTTTGTATCAATGCCACGGTGCTGGAGTTCGTCCCCAGGGAAAAGCTCAAGAAAGTGTCCAAATAAAAAGTCTTTATCATCAATGAAACTGAAGGAAGTAATGTAACATATTTACTATTTGTGTACAAAAAGTGCTTCATTCCTTTATAGTATAACCTTATAAAAGATATAATCCATACTATGAAAGAAAGTTTAAGCATATTTGGAGGGGATTTAAAGAACGCTTTTAAAGACCTGCTTCCCATTATCATTGTTGTCGCACTGTTTCAGGGATTCATCATCCAGACTGTGCCTGCAAACCTGAGCTCTATTATCATAGGTCTTGTGATCGTAGCTGTGGGGCTTGCACTTTTTATCCGTGGTCTTGAGCTGGGTATCTTCCCCATAGGTGAAGGACTTGCCGTGGATTTTGCCAAAAAAGGCTCGACCTTTTGGCTACTGCTCTTTGCCTTTACCATTGGTTTTTCTACCACAGTGGCCGAACCGGCGCTCATTGCCATAGCAGACAAAGCCACAGTGATCTCAAATGGTCTGGTTGACGCCTTCTGGCTTCGTATGACCGTAGCGCTCTCAGTTGGTTTTGCCATTGCTTTGGGAACACTGCGCATTTTACTTGGGCATCCTGTTGCCTACTATATCATCGCCGGATATATACTCGTTGTGGTGATCACATTTTTTGCACCCAAAGAGATCATCGGACTTGCCTATGATTCTGGCGGCGTGACCACCTCTACCGTGACCGTTCCCCTTGTGGCTGCACTTGGTATAGGACTGGCTTCAAGTATCAAAGGTCGTAATCCTGCCATAGATGGCTTTGGACTCATTGCTTTTGCCTCCCTTACACCGATGATATTTGTACAGATCTATGGGATAATCGTCTATACTTTTATGCCGGAACAGGCTGCCAACATAACCATACTTGAAGAAGCCATCATAGAGACCATCGAAGCACACCAGACCTTTGATCCCTGGGATATCTTGTGGGGTATCATCGCAGTGGTAAAAGATGTCCTGCCTATCCTGGTGGTTATCTTTTTTTTCCAGTACATTATCATCAGAAAACCCGTAGCATACCTGCACAAGATCATCACAGGTATTCTTATGGTGATACTCGGACTCTATGCCTTCATCGTAGGCCTCGAGATGGGACTTTTCCCCATTGGTGAGACCATAGCATTTCAGCTAACCGCTATGAAAAACAACCTTCTCATTTATCTCTTTGCCTTTCTCATAGGTTTTTCTACTACCATGGCTGAGCCGGCATTGCTTGCCATCGCCATTAAAGCTGAAGAGATCAGCCAAGGGAACATTAAACAAAATATACTTAGAATGATAGTAGCTTTGGGAGTAGCCGTAGGTATCAGCCTCGGGGCATACCGTCTGGTCTCAGGTGACCCGATACATTACTATATCATCGTAGGGTATATCTTTGTGATCATTTTTACCTATTTTGCTCCAAAATACATTGTCCCCATCGCCTATGATTCAGGAGGGGTTACCACTTCTACAGTCACCGTGCCCTTAGTGGCTGCACTTGGGCTTGGGCTTGCTGAAAACATAGAAGGCAGAAACCCGCTTATAGACGGTTTTGGGCTGATTGCCTTTGCCTCACTTTTTCCTATGCTTACGGTCATGGGTTACGGTATCTATGCGGAGTACTATAAGAAAAAGAAAGAGAAACAATCCACACGCGAAGGAGAAACTGTATGAAATTTACCGCACTGATAGCTATCATACCCGATAAAGATGAAGAGGCCGCCATTGAGGTAGCCAAAAAAAATGGTGCAGGTTCTGTCACCATTTTACATGGCAAAACTATAGGACTTGAAGAAAAAAAGGTTTTTTTTGGACTTACACTTGAAGAAAATGTCTCTGCCTTGTTTTTTATACTCCCCAGAAAACTCTCTTTGCAGGTGATGAAAGCACTGCGAGAAGAGTTTGATATAGACAATCCTGAAAATAGAGGGATGGCATTTACCATTCCTCTTTCTCACGTGGCTGGACTTGACAACAAGGAACTTAGCAAATTTGAAGATGATATCAAGTGTATGCTATAGACCAATGAACTTTTAGAAAAGGAATTATATGTTAGTAAAAAATGTAATGACACCCAAAAACAAACTTATCACCGTTGAACAAACAGCAACTGTGAGAGATGCACTCAAACTCATGAAAGACAACGCGGTACGCTCTCTAGTAGTGGACAAAACGCAAGAAGACGGCGCATATGGTTTACTTACATTTAAAAATATTCTACAGAGCATTGTCGCAGAAGATGGTGACATTGACCTGCTCAATGTCTATGATATCGCCGCAATTCCCGCCATAGGTGTCTCCTCGGAGCTCCATGTCAAATATGCTGCAAAATTGATGGTAGGGTCCAACATTAAACGTTTGCTTGTCATTGACAACAACGAGCTTAAAGGCATCCTTACCATGACCGATATTGTGAGCGTTCTTATGGATTCTGTGGTAGCATAATAGTTACTTTTTGACCACGGGGAAGGTAAGTACAAAGGTACTGCCTTCTCCCTTCTTGGACTCCAGCCCCAGTTTGATCTTGTAGGTCTTGCAGATCGACAAAACGATACTCAGACCTATACCAAAGCCGCCCCGCTCTTCATTTGCCCTTTGATAACGCCTAAAAATATCCGCCTGCACTTTTTTATCTATACCTATGCCGGTATCTTTTACTTTTAGAACATTGTCTTTAAGTGTGATGCTTATGCTGTCTTTTACATCTGAATACTTAATGGCATTTGAAAGCAAATTATCTATGAGTCTGTGTGCTGCGGTTTTGGGCATACTGACCTTCATGGGCTCCAAGTCCAAATGAACCTCCAAACGTTTCGAATCTATAAGCTCTTTTACATACTCGACCCTCTCCTCGACTATTTCTGCAAAACAGAGTTCTTCTGAAGGCTCTACACCGCCTTCAAGCCTGTATGTCAGTGTCGAATACATTGTACTTAAACGTTTCGCTGAAGCTTCCAGGCGCTTTTTCTTCTTTGGATCGACGCCGCTTAATGACTGAATGGTCATAAGAATGGCTGAGATAGGTGTGTTGAGTTCATGTGTGGTATCGGAGATGAACTTGTCAAGCGATTCTATCTGCTCTCTTACAGGCTGCAGGAACAATCGTCCCAAAAAGTACCCCACCACACCCATGAGTATAAAAGACAAGACCAGATAAGAGATGATCCTAACGCGTAATTCCTGAAGCGCATGGGAGAGGTCACCCTCCTCAAGCACCACATATCTGACACCAAGATGGGCACTTTTGTCTTCTATGACCGTATAACATTTCATATTGTTGACATAAAACTCATTCCCAAACTGTATGGTATCATTGATCTCCGTATAAAAAGGCTTCAAATTCTCATCATAATACCCTGCTTTAAAACGACAGTGTTTGAGGTCTTTAAGAAATGCTGTGACGTTAAAATCCTTAAGCGCAGTTTCATCGTTTTTCATGGCTTTCATGGCGATTGAGGAGGAGAGCATACGTGCCTGATACATCATCTCAAATTTTACAGCAGACATCATGGAAGTACGGCCGTTTTCAAAAAAAAGATACCCGATGATACTGAGCAATACAAATACGGAAGAAAGATACAGTGCTAAAAATCTAAAAAGAGATTTACGCTCATATGATGTTAAAACGATACCCTTCTCCTTTAATATTGTCAAAATACTCTTTGGTGAACATTTTTCTCAGATTTTTGATATAGGTGCGTATCGTAGCATGTGTCGGCACATGCTCATCATCCCATACATTCTCTATGATCTCATCACAAGAGATGATCTTACCTGTGTTGCGTACAAAGTACTCTAAGACCTGCGCCTCTTTCTGGCGCATTTCTATGGTTTTGTCCCCCAGTATGATCTGATGCGACTTGGGGATGAATTTTATATTGTCAAATTCTATCTCTTCATGCAGACGGTAGAGCTTCACAATATGAGAGATACGCGCATCCAACTCTTCAAGCTCAAAGGGTTTCTTCAGATAATCATCCGCACCCAGGTCAAAACCTTTTTTAAGATCATTGATCCCCGCCAGAGAGGTGATATATATCGCCGGTGTGGTATTTCCTATTTCGCGAAGATAAGAGAGTATTTCAAATCCATCTATATTGGGGACATTCACATCAAGCAGCAACAAATCGTAACGATGACTCCCAATGACCTCCAATGCTTTTTCACCATCAAAAAAACTTTCCACCTGATATCCTCTTTCCAGCAGAAACTCTTCTATGATCTCCTGAAGTATCACATCATCTTCAAGCAACAGTATCTTCATCTAAGGCCTTTGTCTTTTTATGCCTCATTGTAACATATACTGTGTGTAAGGAAGTACACAGATACTTTTATGCTATAATCTGCGCATGAAAAAAATTACACTCTACTTATTTACGGCATTGGTTATATTTTCGGGATGTACACAACTTGTCACAGCCCCTATTTCGGTAGCAGGAAGCGTTGCTTCTGCGACCATAGACGTTGCAGGTTCAGCAGTCAGTGCCGTTGTGCCTGGCGGGGACTAGTTCTATTTTTGCCTATAGAGATGTTGTAGGGACTAGACCCTAAACACTTCTTAGGTGCACACATTTTGGCAGACTGCCCAAATGCCTGGTGCTTTCACAATCCTTTGGCATTCCTCAATTCTGCTATCTCACTTTCTACCATTCCATCTATCATACGCATATACAGGTCATTGATGAGATTGGGAGAAAGGTCAAGTTCAATGGCCTGCTCTCTGACTTTGGAAATAACCTCTGCTATTCTGTCTTCAGCCTTTACTTCATCTATATCTGTTTTAAAATGTGCTATTTGCTTAATATAATTATTTCGCTGTGCTATCAGCTTAACGATCTCTTCGTCTACTTTGTCTATCTCTTTTCTTGCTTCATCAAGTGTGTCACATTGTTTGATCTGCATAGTATAATCCTTAAAAGTGAAGTAAGAATATTATAGCCTAAATGCATTAATACAGGGGGAAAATATAGGAGGGTAAACCTCTGCAAAAAGAGAGATTATAAGGGAGGAGAAACACCTGCACGATGACTCGTGCAAGTATTAAGTTGAGTGTATTACTCTACTTCAGCATCGATAATATCATCATCGTCTGCTTTTTTTGCCTCTGGGTTTGCACCGCCTTGCTCTTTGGCATAGGCTGCTTCAGCAAGTTTATGTGACTTCTCAGTCAAGGCTTTTACTTTCTCTTCGATCTGCTCTTTGGTCGCATTGTCATCTTTAAGCAATGCTTCAAGCTCTTCTATCGCAGATTCGATGCTTGCTTTCTCTGTTGCATCAAAGTTGTCACCAAGATCAGCCAATGATTTCTTCGTTTGGTGTACCAATGCATCTGCTTGGTTTCTCACTTCAACCACTTCTTTTCTTTTCTCATCTTCAGCTTTGTGCGCTTCAGCATCTTGAACCATTTTTTCGATCTCTTCATCAGAAAGTCCGCTTGAACCTGTGATCTTGATCTCTTGAGATTTACCTGTACCTTTATCTTGTGCCGATACTGTTAAGATACCGTTGGCATCGATGTCGAATGTAACTTCGATCTGAGGTACACCGCGCGGTGCTGCCGGGATATCTCTAAGTTCGAACATACCAAGTGACTTGTTGTCTTTGGCAAACTCTCTTTCACCTTGCAGTACATGAATACTTACTGCCGGTTGGTTATCTTCAGCGGTTGAGAAAATCTGTGATTTCTTCGCCGGGATCGTTGTTCCTTTTTCGATGACTTTAGTCGTTACGCCACCTAATGTCTCGATACCAAGAGAAAGCGGTGTTACATCAAGTAAAAGCACATCTTTTACATCACCTGCAAGTACACCACCTTGGATCGCCGCACCAAGTGCAACAACTTCATCCGGGTTCACAGATTTGTTAAGCTCTTTACCAAAGAAGCTTTTCATTTTCTCTTGTACTAAAGGTACACGAGTAGAACCACCAACCATAACAATTTCGTTGATATCAGATTTACTGAGTCCTGCATCTTTAAGTACCGCTTCTACTGTTTTAAGTGTAGAATCTACAAGATCAGAAATCAATGACTCAAATTTTGCTCTGGTGATTTTAGTCACTAAGTGTTTTGGCCCTGATGCATCTGCTGTAATAAACGGCAGGTTGATCTCAGTTTCAGTGGAGCTTGAAAGCTCTTTTTTCGCTGCTTCAGCCGCATCTTTAACACGTTGGAGTGCCATCACGTCAGCTTTTACATCAATGCCGGATTCTGCTTTAAACTCTTCAGCAACATAATCAATGATTCTGTTATCAAAGTCATCACCACCAAGGAATGCATCCCCGCCTGTAGCCATAACCTCAACCACGCCATCACCAGTTTCCAGTGCCGTGACATCAAAGGTACCACCACCTAAATCGTAAACTACGATCTGCTCAGACTCTTTTTTATCCAGTCCATAGGCCAGTGCAGCTGATGTCGGCTCGTTAATGATACGAAGGACATTCAGTCCTGCAATGGTTCCAGCCTCTTTGGTTGCTTTTCTTTGTGCATCATTGAAGTATGCTGGTACAGTTATAACTGCGTCAG
>CAYXZY010000068.1:0-6496 GCA_964469685.1 uncultured Sulfurovum sp.
GATCTTTTAGCAAGCTCTTCTGTTCTTTTTAATTTAGCAGAAGAGACAAGCTTCATAGCGTTTGTAGTCTTCTGTGTATTCTTAACCGAAGATATTTTACGCTTTATCTCTTTTAAATTAGCCATTGTAAGCCTTTCTTATGCCGCAAATGAAGCTTTGAAATCTTCGATAGCTTTTCTTAATTCTGCATCTGTATCATCAGTGATCTTCTTGTCATTTCTGATCGCATCAAGGATATTTGCATATTTTGCTTCCATGAATGGAATAAGATCAGCTTCAAATTTTGTCACTGAAGATGCAGGAATATCATCAAGGTATCCATTGGCACCAGCAAAGATAATCACAACTTGTTTCTCAATAGGCACTGGAGCATATGGCCCTTGTTTAAGCACTTCTACCATTCTTTGTCCACGCTCTAGTTGACCTCTGGTATGCTCATCAAGATCAGATGCAAACTGTGCAAATGCCTGAAGCTCTCTAAATGAAGCCAAGTCAAGTCTTAATGTTCCAGATACTTGCTTGGTAGCTTTTATCTGCGCAGCTCCACCAACACGAGATACTGAAAGTCCAACATTGATAGCCGGTCTGATACCTGAGTTGAAAAGATCTGTTTCAAGGAATATCTGCCCGTCAGTAATAGAGATGACGTTTGTTGGAATATATGCCGCAACGTCACCTGCTTGTGTCTCAATGATAGGGAATGCAGTAATAGATCCCGCACCTAGCTCATCAGAAAGTTTTGCCGCTCTCTCAAGTAGTCTTGAGTGAAGGTAAAAAACATCCCCAGGATATGCTTCACGACCCGGAGGACGTCTAAGGATAAGTGACATCTCTCTGTAGGCAACAGCATGCTTTGAAAGATCATCATAGAAGATCACGGCATGTCTGCCGTTGTCTCTGAAGTACTCAGCCATTGTCACACCAGCATAAGGCGCAAGGAACTGAAGTGCAGAAGAATCTGCTGCTCCGGCAGTCACTACGATAGTATAGTCCATCGCACCATGCTCTTCAAGTTTTTTTACTGTTGCTGCTACCGTTGATTGTTTTTGTCCGATCGCAACATAGATACAGACAACATCTTGACCTTTTTGGTTGATGATCGTATCGATAGCCAATGTAGTCTTACCTGTTTGTCTATCACCAATAATAAGCTCTCTTTGCCCTCTACCAACCGGTACCAGTGCATCAATCGCTTTGATACCTGTCTGAAGTGGCTCATGAACTGATTTTCTGGCCATGATTCCAGGTGCTTTTTCTTCGATAAATCTATGTTCAGCTGCTTCAACTGTACCTTTTCCGTCTACAGGTTCACCAAGTGGGTTTACCACTCTGCCCATCAAAGCATCACCTACTGGTGTTTTAAGAAGGTCACCGGCTCTTTTTACGCTCATACCTTCTCTAATACCGGCACTTGAACCAAGCACAACAACACCAACGTTGGCTTCTTCAAGGTTCAGCACTAGACCTTTGGCACCATTATCGAATTCAACAACCTCTCCGGCCATAACATTGTTAAGACCATACACTGTTGATATACCGTCGGCGATACCTACTACTTTTCCTACCTCATTGATGTCAACATCAATCTCGAAATTCTCAATTCTTTCTTTGATGATCGAACTTATCTCATCTGCTTGCAATTTTACTGCCACTGATACTCCTTTACTATTAGATAACTATAAAGATTTCTTGATGAAATCAATCAGTTGTTCTTTAACTCTCTGCTTAGAGAAGTTTACCTCTATACCCAAATCATCTACTGCAACATGTAAGCCATCTATATCAGACTTCTCTTGTGTCAGTTTGATCGTTGAACCTGTATACTTTTTCAATGTCTCTTCCAACTTGGCAAGACCTGCATCATCGAGTGTTTCTTTCGAAGCAACTACACCTTCATACTTATTTGAGACTTTTTGTAGGTCCGCATTCAGTACTTTAGCGATCGCTGGGATCAGATCCAGTCTTTTGTTCTCACCTAGGATCTTTATAAAATTCACAAGTGTAGCATCTGCATTGTCACCAAGTGCAGACAGTATCATGTCAGTTTTTTTCTCAGATGTCACTATGGGTGATTCCAATGCAGTCTGTACTTCTTTGGTAGCGATAGCGGACGAGAGTATGTTCAAGACCTCTACTGCACCATTGATATCCTTACTTACTGAAGAGAGTGCTTTTGCATATCTTTTAGCGATTAATTCTTCCATTATGCCACCTTCTTGGAAACAATTTCAACAACTTTTGCTTCATCTAACATAATGTCGTCAGTTGTAATGTTTTCACTTAAAACTTCATCTATCGCTTCACGAGCTGACTTTCTTTCTTCAAGAGCCATTTTTTCTTCAGCCTGTTTTGCCATACTATGCAATTCATTTTGATTCATCTGAAGAATCTTTTCTGCCAGGACCACCGCTTCATTCTTGGCATCAGCAATGATCTGTTCAGCTTTTTTTTCTGATTCATTTAAGCGAGTCTGCGCATCTTTTTTCTCATCTTTAGCCGCTTGAAGTTTTTCTTCTATCTCTTTTAGCTGTGCTGCAATACCCTCTGTTCTGCTTTTAAAGAACGCTTTGACTGGGTTTGCAAGCAAGTAGTAGAGTAAAGCGGCAAATATAACAAAGTTGAACACTCTAGGCAAGAAGTCTGTCTCTCTGCCGGTTTGGGCAAAATAACGAGATGACTCACCGTCACCACTGGCCAAAAGCATGATAGGAAGCACCCATAGAGACAATAGTAATAATTTTTTCATATCTACCCTCCTTTATAGTTTGCTAAACTTAGCTTTTAGGCTCTCTTTAAACAGAGGCATTTGAGAGAGTAACTCATTTTTAAGTTTCTCTTTTTCAGAAGTCAGTTTTTCAACAAAACTTTCATACTCTTTGTCAATTTCATTCTGCTTCGTCTCAATCTTACTTGCAGCCAATGTTTTTTGATCATCAATTGCTTTTTGTTTGATACTGGCAGCTTCACTCTTAGCATTGCTAATGATCTCTTCTGCTTTAGCATTGAGTTCGTCTGTATTACCGCTAAAACTTTTTGCCGCTTCTAAATCTTTTGCTATAGAGTTATCTCTGTCATCCATGAACTTAACCAATGGCTTGTATAACATATTATTTAAAAGGACAAGCAGAAATAGAAATAAAACGAAGACAAACAACATCAATGGTAAATGTATGTCAAGCATTCCAACTCCTCTTGTAATTTCGCGTAATTTTAACATAGTTGATATGAGGACTTGATTAAATTACTGCAAGGAGTAACAAAAAGTAGGCAGTATAAGGTTTGTTTATTTTACTGCTTAAGAATTCGTTCTAAGATGCCTGTTGATTTTTTTTCTTTGCTCGTATGCAGAAGTTCCAAAAAGTTTTCTATATCCTGAGGGTCATCAAAAAATATCTCAATACTTTTAGGTTTAATTTTATGTTTAAAAGGCAAGGCTTCATCCAGGACATTTTTGTAATTCTGAAGTAAAGATGGCGCAACCGCCTGATCTGTTTTTGCTACCGTTTTACTTTTTTGGGTTTTTACCATATTTTCAGTTTCACGCACTGAAAGCTTTTGCCCAATGATGGAATCTATGACCACTTTTTGTTTCTTTACATCCAAGCCTACAAGCACTTTCGCATGCCCTTGTGAAATCTTGTTGTCTATAAGCTGTTTTTGTGCATACGGAGACAGGGTGAGCAAACGCATGGTATTGGTTATTTGTGATCGGCTCTTATGTACCACAGAAGCAAGTTCATCATGTGTGATCTTATGCACCTCTATAAGCTCAGCATAGGAATGCGCTAGCTCTACAGCATTGAGGTTTTCTCTTTGTATATTTTCAAGAAGCGCAAGTTCACGTAACTTTATCTCATCAATATCAGCATCAGCTATGATCGCTTTAATGCGATCAAGTTTCGCAAGTTTATGCGCACGCAAACGACGCTCACCTGCAATGAGCAAGTACCCTTCTTCTTTTTCAATGACAACAATGGGCTGCAACAGACCATGATCAACAATTGATTCGCTTAATTCCCTAAGTGCTTCTTCATCAAAATATTTTCGAGGCTGAAATGGGTTTGGACTGATAGCATCTACCGACAAATCCTCAATTTTTGCACCTTGGGCTTCGAGTTCAAAACTGTCTAACTCAGAAAGGTCTTTTTCGTATGCTTCTTCTACTTCAGAGAGTATATCTCCCAAGCCTCTACCTAATGCCATCCTAACCTCTTGCTATCACTGTTGCCAGGTCTCTATAGGCGACAGAACCCTTGGAACTACTCGCATAATCAGTTACAGGTTTGCCAAAGCTAGGTGCTTCTGCTATCTTGACATTTCTTGGTACCACGATGCACTCTTTCCCTTTTTTGATATGGAAAAGTTTATCTTTAAAATGATGGCTTAGGTCTGCAAGAACCTGCTTGGACAGGTTGTTCTGCTTAGAATACATCGTAGGCAGAAAACCTTTGATCTTGAGTTTCGGGTTAATCGTCTTCTTCAATAGACTAACCGTATTGAGTAGTTGCGCCAATCCTTCCAGTGCAAAGAACTCACACTGTATGGGGATGATCACAGAATCTGATGCACTCAAAGCATTGATGGTAATGGGACCCAGCGCCGGAGGTGAATCAATGATGATGAAATCAAAGTTTCTCGATACCTCTTTAAGCTTTTCTTTCAATACAAGTTCCCTGTTCTTCTTTTTGGGATTATAAAATTCTTTTTCTATACCTACCAGTCCAATATTGGATGGTACCAAAGCAAGATTGTCAATGTCTGTTTCAAGTAATACTTCAGAGAGTTTTTTCGTCCCTATGAGAACATGATAGATATTGAACTCATAATCGCCTCTTGCAAAGCCAAGACTTGTTGTGGCGTTTGACTGAGGATCAATGTCCAGCAAAAGAACTTTTTTGCCTTTATCAGCCAATGATGCAGCCAAATTTACTGCTGTTGTTGTTTTTCCTACGCCACCTTTTTGGTTTGCGATACTTATTATCTCACTCATCGTAAACTAAACACCTTCTTCCCATCTATAATTAAAGAACCATCAGGCTGTAAAACAGCGTCTGCAAGGCACTTTTGATAGTTTTCAATATGAACTGAAAACCTTCTGCTTAATTCAAATTCTACCTCATACTCACTAAAAATCTCCTTCCATTTTGGAAACTTTTTGAGTGCTGAAATATAAGTATCCAGCAAAAACTGAGGTGAGATATCGCTCTGTAAGGCACTATAGCTATTTTGTGATTTTTTTAAATTAATTCCAATGCCGCACACTAAAGTATCTTTTATTCTCTTGGTAATGGTTCCCCCTACTTTTTCATCATTTTTATAGAAATCATTAGGCCATTTTAACCAGATATTTTCACCAAGTTCGAGCAAGACTTTTTTCATAATATAGGAGAAATAAATAGAGGCAGAACTTAAAGGCAGATCACTGGGTAAATCTCCCAGGCTTACTGCTATGGAAGCAAAAAAGTTTCCTTTACCCCCAGACCAGCTGTTATCTCTGCTGCCTACTCCGGCATTTTGCTCTATGGCCAGCACCGCACAAGGTGCTTCCATCCTGTGATTTTGTATTGCATCAATGAGGTAAAGCTGTGTAGAGGGAAGTGTGTTAAATAATGTTATTTCCAACTTTAAGGCCTCTTCCCGCACAGTATGCTTTGGCTGACATTGCCTTTTTGGAGCTTGGCTGAAGTGTTTTTATCTGTAAAGCGCCTTTGCGGCACCCTACTACCACATCCTCATCTTTGAATGCCAATATCTCATACGGCGTATGTCTTCCTTCATGCTCAACAAGCAAAACACCGTCCAATTTGGTACCATTATGCATAAATATACCCGGCCACCCTTCAAAGGCCCTATACTTATTATAGATCTCCACGGCATCCTCAAAATCAACTTCACCATCAGACTTTTTGATCTTTTTACAAAGACTTGCCTGGGACTCATCTTGTTTCCGGGGGGTAATGTTGTCAAAATTTCGTATCGTACTTAGTGTCAAGGCACAGGCATCTTCTGTAAGTTGCCTCATCAAAGCATGCAGTCGCATCTGGCTTGGGATCTCAAACTCAACCATCTCCAATATATCTCCGGTATCAAGTCCCTCTTCCATCAGCATGGAAGTCACACCTGTCTTTTCGTCTCCGTTGAGCAAGGACTGTTGTACCGGTGAAGCACCTCTGTACTGCGGCAAAAGAGAAGCATGAAGATTGATGCATGGTGCGATATCCAGTATATTTTTAGGCAATATCTGACCAAACGCTGCCACAACAATAAAGTCCGGTTTTACATTTTGAATCGCCTCGACCATCCCCTCATCTGAAAGCCGATTTGGCTGCAATACTTCTATATGGTGTTCTTCAGCCAATACTTTCACAGGGGGAGGCGTTAAGATCTTTTTACGTCCAACTGGCCTGTCCGGCTGAGTAAATACCAGGGACACATCCATATCTTCAGCATGGATTAACGTTTCCAATATCTCTTTTGCATACTGTGGTGTTCCCAT
>CAYXZY010000069.1:0-5124 GCA_964469685.1 uncultured Sulfurovum sp.
AATACGCGTAGGGTGGATTTATCCACCGTCAATATCAAATTCGAATTACTATTAAATTGGTAAATCAGATTCTTCACCACTATTCCACAATTTTAAGTCATACTAACCCCATGCCAAGTGATATTTTGGTATATTTTGACGTATAAAAGGAACAAGATGTTAAGAATATTATTGATTTTCTCTCTGGGGTTTTATGTGCATGCAGCCTCTATCAAGCTTCCTGAAAACTTCCGGGCAGACTTTACGCAGAAGATAACAAATACCAAGAAAAAGACCATCAATTATGCAGGTAAAGTGCGTTTCTCCAATGAAACGCTGCTTAAATGGGAATATACCAAACCAACCAGAAAAGAGGTCTGTACCGATGGGCATGAACTCACGGTTGTCGATCATGACCTTGAACAGGTATCCAATTACCTCGTAAACAAGGGGTTTAACTTTGCAAAGATTCTTAAAAATGCCAAACCGCACAGCAAGAACATCTATGTGGCAAAGTATGAGAACAAGAACTATACGATACAAGTAGATGCAAAACAAAGACTGCAGAGTATCGCTTACTTTGATGATCTGGACAATAAGGTACAAATAGTCTTTAAAAAAGTAAAATACGGTAAAGGCAGTCTAAGCAGAAAAAGCATGACCTGCAAAGTACCAAAAAACTATGATGTGATCAGAGGATAAGATGCAAGAGACCATAGCAGCGATACAAAATGATTCGACTCTGATGCTTATAGGTGGTGTGGCTTTGTCTGTATTGCTCGCTATTGTGCTTGTGATAGTGGTATCGGCTATGCGTGTAAAGATGTACAAAGACAGGTTTTGGAATATACAGGCAGACCATCAAGCCAAAACCGACCGCATCAGTGCACTTGAAAATGAATTGCAGGAATATAAGATAAAAAATGCAAAAAACCAGCAGGAACTCGCACAGTTTGATGAGACCAGAACAACCTTGAAAACAGCCAATGAATCTTATGTACTGTTACAGGATAATTATAATGAGAGTCAAAAAGAACTGTCTCAGACAAAAGCAACACTGGAAGCAATAGAAGGTGTGCTGCAGAAGCTGCAAGAAGAACACCAGAACCTCAAAGAGCGTTTTGATGAGACGCAAGAAGAGACTTTGAAACTTCGTACCAATAATGCGCGACTGCTTACCAAGCTGGAGAGTGAAGAGCGTTATGCACAAAACATGAAGCACAAACGTGACGAAACGGATCATGACAATGATTGAGCAAAAAGTCATCTATACGAAAGATCTGGCAGAGTACGAAGAAAAGCACTCAAAAGTCTTTAAAAAATCCGGCAAAATAGAACATGATTTCTATAAAGAGGAATCTTACAGGCTTCAGCATGAGCTTGTTAAACTTCAAAAGTGGATCATAGACCATGAAAAAAGGCTTCTGGTCATTTTTGAGGGTATGGACACAGCAGGTAAAAGCTCGACCATCAAAGAGTTCAATGCTTATCTGAATCCAAGAGAAGCACGATCGGTTGCCTTGCCTAAGCCCAACTCCAAGGAACTTGGACAGTGGTATTTTCAGCGGCATATCAAGCAAATACCCAATGCGGGGGAGATCGTCTTTTTTGATAGAAGCTGGTACAACAGAGCCGGGATCGAGCAGGTCTTTGGTTTTTGTACCCAAAGCCAGCATGAGCACTTCTACAATCAGGTCAACGGGGTTGAAGAGATGCTTATAGATGACGGGATACTGTTTTTCAAGTTCTATCTGAACATTAGCAAAGAAACGCAGGCAGATCGCATCAAAGACAGGGAGAATGACCCGCTTAAAGGCTGGAAACTCACTGAACTTGACTACAAATCTATGGCAAAATATGATGTCTATGAAACCCTCAGAGATAAGATGTTTGCCTTGTCGGGAACACATCTTTCACCCTGGTGCGAACTCGATGCCAATGACAAAAAAAGAGCCAGACTCAATGCCATTCGTTACCTGCTTCTCAATATACCGTATGAGGGTAAAAATGAAAGGCTCATTACCGGGGTTGACGCTGCGATCGTACAATTACACAACAAAGGAAACAACTATGGAACATGTAACCATCTGGCATAACCCAAGATGTAGCAAATCAAGAGATGCAGCAAAACTGCTTGAAGCAAAAGGGATAGACGCAAAAGTAGTCAAATATCTTGATACACCGCCCAGTAGAGAAGAACTTGTCGAGATGCTAAAGATGTTGGGCATTTCAGCAAGAGAGCTTATGCGGACGAAAGAAGCCATCTATAAAGAACTTCATCTCAAAGATGAAGACAATGAAGACAAGCTGATAGATGCGATGGTCGCCAACCCCAGGCTCATAGAAAGACCTATTGTCATAAAAGACGGCAAAGCCGCTATAGGGCGTCCTATAGAAAACATTGAAGCGCTTCTTGGTTAGAACCTGACACCCAAACCGATATTGAATCCGTCAAAATTGTCACCCTTGATAAGACTCATATCCAGGGTGAGATCTTTTACCCAGTTCATCGAGTCTCTTTTGAGCTTGGCGACATCTTCCACCCAGCAAGTAAGCGCGTAGGATCCAAAACGCAATGTCGTACCTACGACATAAAACGAATCAATGTCCAAAGCATTATCGATGTCTCCTGCAAGATAGATATATGAAGCATAAGGTTCCAGCCGTAGGGGCATACCGAAAACCTCTGTTACAGGCGGCGTAATGACACCCATGCTGAGTTTGGATATGGAAGATTTGATGTCAGGTATACGTACATAGCTGTCATCGACTTTTGTCCTGATGTGACGTACCCCAAGACTCACATAGGGTTTATAGTTTTGGATGACAGGATGGTATTTGAATGCACTTGAGACTTCAAAAGTATGATGGTTTTGGTCGCTTCCCAGGATCTCCTGAATGGCTTTGTCTGAAGGATCATCTGTATCAAGCGGTATGGCTGTCTTGTAGCTCCCTGAGACATTGCTGTAGATGTATGCTGCACCCAGATTGATATGGGTGTCCGGTGAGGTGTTGAAACGTGTTCCCCCGCCAAGTTTCAGGGCATAGGTACGTAAAGAAAAACTGTCTTTTGTGTCACGGTTGAAATCTATATTGTTTTTATTGTAGTCACTAAAGCCAATACTTCCATTGAGAAAATAATTGTAGTCATCGCAGTCGCTTTTAAATGCAAATTTGAAAGGAAAGAAATAGCTCTCCAGTGTGGCATCTAGCGCATCAAACGTGTAGTGTCCTGAAGAGATGATGTCTTCTGAGGTAAAGAAAAGGATCGCATTGACGCCTCTGGCATATTCTTTGGCAAGATCGTCTTTGAAATCAGCATAACCGCCCAGTGTGAAAAATGATACGAATATAATGAATGCTCTCATAACATAATGATAACAGATTTTCAGAGCAATATGCTAAAATGCCGATAATAAAGTATAAGGATACTATGTGCTAAGTACAGTAAATTTGACACAACGCTACGGAAAGAGAGTGCTTTTTGACAAGATCAATATCACTTTAGATGCAGGTAAGCGTTATGGACTCATTGGGGCCAATGGTGCGGGAAAATCAACATTTATGAAGATATTGGCCGGTGAGATCGAACAAAGTGAGGGAGAAGTACAGCTTCAGCCGGGACTGAAACTGGGAATGCTTGGGCAAAACCAGTATGCATTTGAGGATTTTACTCTGGCAGATGCCGTATTGTATGGAAACAAAAAACTCTATGATGCCCAAAAAGAGAAAGAAAAACTCTATATGGAAGGGGACTTCGAGTCAGATGAGGTCAATAACCGTTTGGGTGAACTTGAGATGATCTGTGCTGATGAAGACCCTACCTATGAGTCAGACGTGAAGATAGAAAAACTGCTTCAGTCACTCGGGTTTCCCACAGTACAACATACTGAACTGATGTCTTCACTCACGGGTGGCGACAAGTTCAAGATATTACTTGCACAGGTACTTTTTCTCAAACCTGATGTACTCTTGCTGGATGAGCCTACCAACAACCTTGACATGGAAACCATTGCATGGCTTGAGAATGAACTCAAGCGTCATGAAGGGACACTTTTGGTCATCTCGCACGACAGACACTTCCTCAATGGTGTTGTGACACATATTCTTGACCTTGATTTTCAAAATATCCGTGAATTCACGGGAAATTATGATGAGTGGTATATCGCTGCCAATCTCATTGCCAAGCAGGCGGAGGCCGATAGAGGCAAAGCACTGAAGGAAAAAGAAGAACTTGAAAAATTCATTGCCAGATTTTCAGCCAATGCCTCCAAAGCAAAACAGGCAACGTCCAGACAAAAACAGCTTGACAAACTGGATGTGCAGGCCATACAGCTTTCAAGCAGGCGGGATCCTTCCATCATGTTCAAGGCACACCGCGATATAGGGAATGAAGTGCTTGAAGTTGAAGGACTGTCCAAATCCTATGATGGAGAAAAGGTATTTGAGAATCTTTCATTCAAGGTCAATAAAGGTGATAAAATAGCACTTATCGGTACCAACGGTGTAGGGAAGACAACTTTGCTTAAGATCCTTATGGAAGAGGTTGATGCTGACGCGGGTACATATAAATGGGGTCAAACCATAACCTATAGCTATTTCCCGCAAAATACTACGGATATCGTTGTGGGTGATGAGGAGCTTCCGCAGTGGATACAGGGCTTTGATGTGAAATGGCACATCGATGACATTCGTAAAACACTGGGGCGTATGTTGTTTTCCGGTGAGGAACAAAAGAAAAAGATAGATGCCTGTTCCGGGGGAGAGAAGCACCGTGTCATGCTCAGCAAGATCATGATGGACAGCTCAAACTTCTTGGTGATGGATGAGCCGAACAACCACCTGGACCTTGAAGCGATCGTTGCTTTGGGTGAAGCACTGCACAATTATAAAGGCGGGGTCATCTGTGTCTCCCACGACAGAGAACTCATCGATGCCTTTGCCAACCGTATCATCAAACTCAATGAAGACGGAACCGTCATAGACTTTGAAGGGGACTATGAAGCATTTGTGGAGCAGCACGGATAGGAAGAATCATAAAAGAGCAGGATTTCTACTGCTTTTATGTGTAAGTTTAGTTGATGTTGGTGTAGACGGTCTGGACATCCTCATCTTCTTCTAGTTTATCGATGAGTGTGTCTACCT
>CAYXZY010000069.1:5224-6496 GCA_964469685.1 uncultured Sulfurovum sp.
TAGACGGTCTGGACATCCTCATCTTCTTCTAGTTTATCGATGAGTGTGTCTACCTCTTCCATCTGTTCGTCATTTAGTTCGATGGGGGCATTGGCTACATACTCCAACGTTGCTTTTTTAACTTCGATATTCCTGTCTTCAAGTGCCTTTCCAAGCTCACCAAATGAAGTAAAGTCACCGTAGATTCTTACAATGTTGATATCATCTCCCACTTCTTGCGGCTCTACATCTTCTTCGATCTCTTCCAGACCAAAGTCAATAAGTTCAAGCTCAAGCTCTTCGAGATCCATGTCATCTGTTTTGTTGAACACAAAAACACATTTACGTGTGAACATGAAGTTGAGTGACCCGGAAGTAAGCATCTCTCCACCATTACGTGCAAGGATCGCTTTGACATTGGCAACGGTTCTTGTGTTGTTGTCTGTAGCACATTCAACGATCATCTGCACACCATGGCTTGCCTTGACATCGTAGGTAAGTTCTTTGATATCTGCCGCATCTTTGGCTGCAGCCCTTTTGATGGCTGCATCGATGTTGTCTTTGGGCATATTCTGTGCTTTGGCATTGAGGATGGCTGTGCGAAGTTTAGGGTTCATATCGGGGTCTTGACCGCCTTCTTTAGCCGCCATAGTGATGATCTTGCCTAGCTTTGGGAAAACACGCGACATGGTCCCCCATCGTTTCATTTTTGCTGCTTTACGGTACTCAAACGCTCTACCCATAAGTTACATCCTTCATAAAATAATTGGAAGTATTATACTCCTAAATCAATTAATTATATATGTAGGGTGGATTCATCCACCAGATATTTATATCGGCAGATAAATCCACCCTAGATTTGTTTTAAGAAAAAATGGTTAGGATAGTCCCATGAAATTAAATGAACTGAAATTAACCAACCCGTACTTGAGCCTAGATGATGCATGTTATGAGAAGGTAGCACCAACACCCTTGAAAGACCCTTACCTTATCCATGCCAACAAAGATGTGGCCAAAGAGTTGCACATCGATGAAGAGGAACTGTATACAGAGGATTTTGTGAAGTTTCTCAACGGCGAGTATCAGCCAGAAGGCACGGAGACCTTTGCAATGTGTTATGCGGGGCATCAGTTTGGACAGTATGTACCAAGACTCGGAGACGGCAGGGCTATCAACATCGGTACGATTGACAAGTATCATCTGCAGCTCAAAGGTGCAGGAAAGACAGAATACTCACGTCATGGTGACGGACGCGCGGTACTTCGTTCAAGTATCAGAGAGTATCTTGTCAGT
>CAYXZY010000070.1:0-6454 GCA_964469685.1 uncultured Sulfurovum sp.
CACGGTAGATGCGAAAGAGTGATTTGTTGACTTTGGGTATGGCATGAATGTTGGGCACAAGCATCTGCAAATGCTCACCCATTTCTTGCACATAGGCTTTGTTGGGCGAGACGATGTGCTTTTCGTACGCTTCTTTATGGTCATCCAGCCACTCTTTGGAGTTGTGAATGATAATGTCTGAGAGAAAGGAGAGTCCCTCTTTGGGAAAACCCTTAAACATCTACTCTTCTGCTCTCATCTGAGCCTAACTCCATGACCTTCCATGGAAGTCCTTGTGTCATCAGCTCATCCATAAACGCATCTGGGTCGAACTCTTCCATGTTGAAGACCCCTTTGCCTTGCCATGTGCCTTCGAGCATAAGTTTTGCACCTATCATGGCAGGCACACCCGTGGTGTAGCTCACCCCCTGGCTCATGACCTCTTCGTAGCACTTCTCATGGTCGCTGACCTGGTAGATATAGACGGTTCTCTCTTTACCGTCTTTGAGCCCCTTGGCGAAGATGCCGATGTTGGTCTTTCCTTTGGTACGGGGGCCAAGACTTGCCGGGTCTGGAAGCAGGGTGGAGAGGAACTCCATAGGCACGATCTTCATCCCTTTGTGTTCCACCTCTTTGATGCCTAACATCCCCACGTTTTCCAGGCACTTCATGTGGGTAAGATAGGATTCCCCAAAGGTCATAAAAAAGCGTATACGTTTGAGCCCTTTGATGTGCTTGACCAGTGACTCCATCTCTTCATGGTAGAGCAGGTAGCTGTCTTTTGGCCCCACTTCAGGGTAGTCCCATACCTGTTTGATGGCCATGGGTTCAGTTTCTATCCACTCTCCATTTTCCCAATACCTGCCTTTGGCAGAGACTTCACGCAGGTTTATCTCCGGGTTGAAGTTGGTTGCAAAAGGGTAGCCGTGATCACCTGCATTACAGTCCAGGATGTCGATGCTGTGTATCTCGTCAAAGTAATGTTTTTGGGCATAGGCACAAAAGACATTGGTCACGCCCGGGTCAAAACCTGAGCCTAGAAGTCCCATGATATTGGCTTGTTTAAATTGCTCATCTCTGGCCCACTGTTCTTTGTACTCAAATTTGGCAGTGTCAGGGTGTTCGTAGTTGGCTGTATCGAGGTAGTCTACGCCTGTTTGGGTACAGGCATCCATGATGGTGAGATCCTGGTAGGGAAGGGCAACATTGATGACGATGTCGGCATCCGCTTCTTTGATGAGAGAGACAAGTTCAGGTATAGAGTCTGCATCTACTTTAGCCGTGGCTATCTGCACGCCTGTTTTTTCTTTAACATTGTTGGCAATGGCATCACACTTGCTTACTGTACGGCTTGCAAGCGTAATGTCTCCAAAAGTCTCAGCATTCATAGCACATTTGAACGCCACAACATTTCCGACACCGCCGGCTCCGATGATAAGGGTTTTTTGGGGCATTATACTTCCTTAATTTATTTTTGATTTAACAGTCGCTGAACAAGCAGTTCTTTCATATCTTGTCTGCTGTCTACTATAAGCAATAGATAGACATTTTTACCCTCAATACTATAGATAATTCTCCATCGTTTATAGATCAGCTCTCTATAGTAGGTAAATCCTAATGCTTGCAACTCTGGAACAACATGTCCTCTAAAAGGAAAATAGTCCAGTTCATGACACTGTTTTTTGATGGCAAGGTACATCTCCTTGGCATTGGTTTCATTTTCTTTAAAGATGTAGCCTATAATGTTGTCAAAATCATCTACAGCATCATCTGTCCATTTTACGGTGTATTTTTCCATCTTTTAGGAAAAGTACTTTTTTTCTATACTGTCAAAAACTTCTTTCTGTTTGGTTATCTTACCTTCACGAATCTGCCGTTCACTATGGTTTATCATTTTAAGTAAAGCGAGGCTATTTTGTAGATTTTCATAACTTTTAATGTCCTGTACGACCACTTTAGCTTCACCGTTTTGGGTGATTATCATACTTCTTTTGTTTTCACTCACTGTATTTATAACATCTGCAGTTTTACTTTTTAGATAAGAGATAGGTTTTATATCTTGACTTAGACTCATGATGTATCCTTTAGCTCATTTAATATATTGTACTATATATAGATTTAATTTGGTATTAAATAATAGTAGTCAACTATCCAACTCAAGACAAAAAGGAGGGGAATAAATAAGAGGGTACTAAGCAGGATAAGTGAAGTCACATCTTTGGGTCTGCAGTCATACAATGATGCCAGGTTGATGTTGGCTACTGCCAAAGGAACCATCATTTCCATAAACAACACCCCTTGTACGAACAATGGCATATCCGTCAATGAGAGTATGAATGCTGTAGCCAAGGGTATGATGACGAACTTCTGCCCCAGTGTTCCAATGAGTAGTTTAGGATGCAGCTCTTTGATGCGAATGCCTTGCAGGAATGTACCGAGTAAAAAGAGCTGCAAAACAATACCGGCATACGCCCCCATCTTTAAGAACTCTTGTGTCTGCTCAGTAAGCGGAACGTCATATATATTAATTAATATAGCAACCACTGAAGCAGGGATAATGGGAATCTTGACAATGTTAATGAGTGAGTCTTTGATGCTGAATGACCCGCGTGAGTAGATATAGACCCCTAGAATGTAGACCACAAAAACATTGGCAATGTTGATCAGCGTGGTATAGATGACACTTTGCTCACCAAAGAGAGCTATGCCAAGAGGGATGCCTATATTGCCGGTATTTCCCACAAATCCTGCAATAGAAAAGATAGCCCGTTCTTTAATATCTGTAAATATTAATTTGCCGATGATCAAGGTAGGCAGGAGAAGAGCAATGATGATACAAAGATACAATAGAGGTACATAGATGTGCTCCCCGTACAACCTTGCAGTAGAAAAACCCCAAACTGTGACAAAAGGTTGCAGAAAATACACAGACATCAGTGTCAGGGTTCTGGTATTCATATCTTCTTGAAAGATACGCTTGGCCAGATAGCCAAGTAAAATGAAGACATAAACAAAGAGAATGGAGAGAAGTGTACTTGTCATGGAAAGAATTATAGCATGATCATTTTACACATAGGGTTCTTGTCAAAACTACTCTGATTCACGTGCCATTTTTTGTGCCAGGTAGGCCGAGGTAGGCGCATCTACGGTATTGATATGCAAGACTATCCATTCAGGTGATTTACGTATGAAGTCAATTATTTTCTTTGTATCACCATTTTTTTTCCACTGGTTGATAGATTGTTTCATGTCGACCAAAAACATATCATGCGCCATTTTGTGCATTTCGTAAGAAGGAAAGTCATACTTTTTCATAAGACGTTCTTCATTGGCAAAGTGTGCTTTGACGTGTTCTATATATGCATCCAGCTTGGTCTCCAACGCTTCTTTTTTTGACTTGTCCTGGGTATATTGGATGGCTAGATTGTCAATCTCGTTTAAGAGTTTGATCTCTTCTTCATGCGTCTGCTGCATCTCTTCAACATCCATATCTTCAACTTGTTCAACGTATACTAATGCCATGATATTCCTTTTTTATCGTATGATAGTCCAATCTTGTAAAATAACACTTGCTAAATGTCAAGAACACCTACACCGCGTCAATGAGACTTTCTGCCCATAAACGCAACTCAACCTGGGAAAGCTGCTTGCTTATACGGTTGACCTCCTGACCTTTTTTAAAGGCTATGAGAGTAGGCAGGGCAGTCACTCCATACTGGTGCGCGACCTGTTGGTATGTATCGGCATTGAGCTTGAGGAACCTCACAGTAGAGCCAAACCCAAGCGCAGCATCTTCATAGTCCTCATACATTGCCATACACGGCCCGCAAGTTGTAGAGTAGAAATCGACCAGAACAGCAATGTCATTTTCCTCTATGTGTATCTTGCAGCTTTCATCTGTCACCTCGACAGGAAAAGGATGGTCCAGATCTTCCTGGCATTGGGTACAGAACATTGACTCTTTTGTGACGGTATTGACAGTATTGCACTCGGGGCAAACGATCTTGAGGGTTTCCATAGTAAACCTTTTGTAAAATATCTCCTAAGTATACACTTTTCTTAAAAAATACACGATACCAATCTCTGTTCGCCTTCGGGATGTGTGCATCTATTTGCATTTATTTCCTATTTTAAGTACCATTATGCAGTATGACTTATAAAATGTTTGGGAAAAACTTATGGGAAAGAAAATCATTATCATCATTGCAATGCTGCTGCTATCAGGCTGTTCACAGCAGACTACTGAACCTCTACGTATCTCCGTGAATCTGTGGACAGGGTATTCTCCACTGTATTATCTGGAGCGAAAAGGCTTGCTTGAAGCAGCACATATGAAGCTTGTGCCCCTGGTTTCATTGTCTGAGAACAAACAAATGTACCTCTCAGGTTTCTCAGATGTATTTACGGGGACACAGCATGAATACAAAGCTGTCAAACAACAGTTTCCTACCCTTGAACCTCTGATACTTATGGATCGATCGAACGGTGGTGATATGGTCATGGCAAATTGTGATCTTGAGACCCTCAAAAATGCACCTAAAATCAATGTCTATATGGAGATAGATTCTGTCAACAAGGCTGTTTTTGATGACTTTATTGCATATCATAACATGGATCGTTCCAGGTTTGAACTTATCAATATGGATCCCTATGCCAGCTCAAATTTAAAAATGTTCAATGAACCTACCGTCATTGTGACATACAATCCCTATGATCTGAAAGTAAAAAGCAATGGTTACCGCATGGTTGATTCTACCAAAAATCTTCAGCTTTTTGTGATGGATGCACTGTATGCCAATGCCAAGACAATGAAATCCTACGCAACAGAGTTAGGTGCCTTGAACAGATTGATAGCCAAAGCCTTGAATGTATTGAAGCATGATCCTAAAGCATATTTTACTGCGATCAATCCTTATTTCAAATTTAAGGACTATGATGCCTTTATGGAAGCATTAAAGGGAATAGCATGGATCTATGATGATCGATCTTCTTTTTTGTTAAAAGAATTACAAGATCATAATATATCGACAAAGTCATTACTGGAACCGGTCCATGAGTTTTAAAAAACTGAATCTTGCGTTATTGGTCTTGTTTTTGGCCTTTTTCTTTACAATATTTTCTTTTCACTATCGACAAACACTGCAAGAAACGAACAAGGTGGTCACAGGAGAAATGCGTAGGACCTTGGTAGATATGGCGTTGGATCTAAAAGGCATATTGCAGGACAAAGATCATTTTGACGTCAAAGCTTATCTGGACAGAAAAAAAGCATCTTCTCCCCTGATTCAAGGTTTTTATGTGGTCAAAAAGGACGGTACGCTTATCAGTACTTCAGACAACCTCTATGCACAAAAAAGTTTCTCCAGAGATGATGCCATAGACTTAAGACAGATACAAAATGTAAATATAGCAGACATAGACTGGATCCACTCCTTTGTCTCTGTACCTGACAATAACGGCATTGAAGAATATATACTCTATGTCAAGCTGGATCATCCTTATATCGTGGCTATGATACAAGAACGCATGATGATGCATATGTTCTACCCCATACTCTTTTTTGTAGGGCTTGCATTGTTCTATCTGCTCTATATCAAGCGGATGATCATCAAACCGGTAATGCTCATAGATGCGTTTTTGCGCGGTGTGATCAATAAAATACCGAAATTCTATATTGTAGAATTCAATAATCTTGCTAAAAATTTGGAACATAATCTGAATACACTAAGAGCATTTGCATATACGGACGGTTTGACAGGACTGCATAACCGTAAGGGGATGGAAAATATCGTTAAAGAGCAGATCTTGGAATATCAGTATACCAAAGAAGGGTTTGCCTTGGCGATGCTCGATCTTGACCATTTTAAAAAGGTGAACGATACCAGCGGGCATGATGTGGGCGATGCCTTACTGCAGGAGGTGTCCAAAGCGTTAAAATCTCAGCTCAAAGAAGTAGACAAGATAGGCAGACTTGGCGGTGATGAATTTCTTCTGCTTTTTGAGCATGAAAGTACTGACTCGCTTTCTCATAGACTCGACAACATTGTGAAGCGATTTTCCAAACCTTTTATTATACAGGGGCATGAGCTCTATATAGAAGCAAGCATGGGTGTGGTGATATATCCTGAAGACGGAGATACCCTCAGCAACTTACTCAAACATGCCGATATGGCAATGTATGAAGCCAAAAAAGCAGGCGGTAACAGGTTTTCATTCTTTTCCAAGGCACTGGGAGAGCAGATCAGGAAAGAACTGTTGCTTGAAAATGACATTAAAAAGGCATTACACAAGGATGAATTTTATCTAGTGTATCAGCCTATTATTGACGCTAAAAGTGAGAAAATCGTATCTGTGGAGGCTTTGGCACGTTGGGAACATCCGCAAAAAGGAATGGTCTACCCTTCAGACTTCATACCTACTATTGAGAACGGATGCTGCGTCAAAGAATTTGGAGAATGGGTCATCAACACCGCTT
>CAYXZY010000071.1:0-6410 GCA_964469685.1 uncultured Sulfurovum sp.
TTATGACACATTGCTTCACACAGTAAATAACAAGAAGCATTAAGCCTATTCAGGATTATGATATTTGATGTCAAATCCTCAATGCTAAACACTTTTACAAAACGGAAAAAGCTGTCCTTAAAGACTAAAACAAGTGCACCGTAGCTAGAAATGACAAGTCCACGCATCGTAGTGACTATCTTTTTTACAATAAAAGAGTAAATTGGTCTCATTTTAGCCTATTTTTAGCTTAGCTTGCTAAAGTAGGCATTATATCCTAAAAGGAACAACGATGGATCAAGAAACAAAAAACGAATATGGCGTCAAAGTCTCCATGTTTATCAGTGACCCGAAATACATGGGAACTATCTCTGAAGAAGAAGCCAAAGAAAAAGATGCGACCGTCTTTAGTTTTACCTATGGGGACGAATCGGTCAACTACAAACTTACTTTTCACTGGGCCATAGACAAGGACGATGATGATCTGATAGTGCTTGCAAGATACGAGTATGAGGGTATCCCTTCGGGTATTGCTGTCAATCATATGGTTTCACTGCTCTTTACCAACAAAAGGATCAATGAGATTCATACGATCAATTACCAGGGCTTGGAAAAGCTTCTTAGAGACAATCCGCAGATCTCCGCACTGCCAGATGATGAAAATTATGCTATTACCTTTGCTGTTGATGCCGCCAAAATGGCTGCCAAGGCATATAAAAATGAATCACTGACCAATGAGGAACAGTCTTTCCCCTGTAGTGACAGCCCTATGAGCCTCAGTGCGATCAAAGAGACCATCAAAGCGCTCAACCTTCAAACGCTTGAAGAGATAGCAAACTATACCAGAGCGGGAACCACGGACACACACTGTCATGCAACACTCAATGCGCTTATAGAAGACAACAAAAAACATGTCGCAGAACAGGAAGAAGTAGACAAAGCCATCTCCGCAGTACCGTTTAAGGACATGAGTCCTGAGCACCGTTTGATCGCTGTAGATACTGCCATAGACAGTACAGTAAGGCAATTTTTGGTCATGGACGGCGGGGATATTGATATTCTCAGTGTAAAAGAAAAAGACGGCAAGTATGAGGTATATATCTCTTACCTTGGTGCCTGTAGCAGCTGCGACAGCTCAGGCACAGGTACCCTTTATGCTATAGAAAATGCACTCAAAGACAAACTCGATCCGAATATCACGGTCTTTCCTATCTAGCCAAGCTCCTTCTATGTTAACTCATAGAAGGGATATCAGAGTTTATTGTCATTTTTTTGACACTGCTTGCATTCACCTCTTTATTCTTCACTTCTTTAGTCTTCGATTCTTTGTTCTCATGCTTTTCTGTGGTACTTTTTGACGCATCTGTTTTCTTGCCCTGCAGGAGAGTCTGCGTAGGTTTTTTCTTGTCCAGGGTGATGACCAGTTTGCCTTTTACATACTTGGCCTTCACGCTGCCTTCATCCGCATCATTGGGCAATGGCATACTTTGCTGATACATACGCATAGAACTAGAACTGCTGAAGCTGTTGGCAGACTTGTTCTCTTTTTTCTCTATGATCTTTGCTGTGATGGAAAGCACACCGTCTTTTGCGTTGACCTCTATGTGATTTTCCTTGTTCTCAGGTATATTGGTGACAAACTCATACTGTGAACCTTTGTCTTCAAATTGACCTTGATTTGCTATCTTGTATGTACCTAAAGGGTTAATGAGTCCACTTGAACGCTGTTGCATCCGGTTTTGCATCTTTTCAAACATTTTATCCATATTTTGATGCATTTGCATCATCTCTTTGAAGATATCATCTCCAAAAGGATCTTGAAAAAAAGGATCATTCATCGGATCACTTGCATGTAGTGAAAAAACAGCCACAAGTGGCAAAACAACCAAAGATAATTTTTTATTGAACATGGTTACGCTCCTGTTAATTAAGTTATAAAAATTATAAATTATAAAGTTTAACGGAATTTAAATCTTGGCGTCAGGTCATCCATGGAAAGTTCATCGACATTGGTTTTGCCCATGACGGCAAGTAACGAACGTACACCGTGCAAAAGCTGATGATGATAAAAGGCGATATGTTTGGACTTCTCAATGACCAGAAACTTACTCCTTTTTGCCTCATTCATCGTGGCAAGCCCTACAGGACAGTCTCTGCCGTTTGCACCGGAACACTCTCTGGCGCGGATACACCCTGCTGAGATCATGAATCCCCGTGCAATGTTGATAAAATCTGCCCCATGACAAAGCAACTCGACCACATCGTCAGGCGTGAGTACTTTTTCGCTGGCTATGATCTTGATATGTTCTTTGAGCCCATACTTCAAAAGCAGCTTACTCACAATGCTCAGTGCATTGCGAATAGGCAACCCTATCTTTGACATCATTTCCAATGGGGCGGTTCCAGATCCGCCATCACCCCCGTCTATCGTGATAAAATCCGGGATACTTTTGCCTTCATCCAGTCTTTGCCTCAGTGCCTTGGCATAGTTCTCAAAACTCTCCTCTGAAGAGATAACGATCTTGAACCCTACAGGTTTACCCGATATTTCCTGCAGGCTTTCAATGAAGTTTAAAAAAGTATCCATATCTGTTGCATAGGGAAAGCGATTGGGACTAAAGAGGTCTTTATGCGCGGGGATACCTCTATAGTAAGCAATATCATCGCTGACCTTTGTGGCCAGAAGCTTACCGCCTGTCTGCTTCGCGCCCTGTGCAAGTTTTACCTCGGTCATACGACAAAACCGCATCACTTTCTCATACCGTTCTTTGTCAAAGTTGCCGGCTTCATCTCTGACGCCATACAGACCTGAACCCATTTGAAAGGTGATATCGGGCAGACCATCGGGTACTTGTTTGGGGAAAGTGTCCAAAGCTTTACTCCAATCTATGCGAAAATAGATGAGCGTTGAGCGGTCAAAAATAAATGAACCTTTGTCTTTTTGTCTTACCACCATACTTCTGTAAAGACGTTGGGATACCTCTCTGTTGGTCAATAGCCGCATGATTCTGTACACACCTTTGGCAAACCATGTGCCTTCCCTGCTCTCAACATAGGCATCGTCACAGTCAGAAATGTTGAGTGTTGCCAAGAAGTTCGAGGTGAGTCCTCCTTCTCCTGTGTTGATGGGGAAATGTCCATGGTGTGCACCTCTGGCAAATGCCCTTGTTCCCTCTGGAGAGATAGAGCCATCACTCATGGCTGACCGTCCGATGATACTTCTGCTGACATAAGGTTCTCTCCTCTCTTTCCCGAAAGTCACAGAGAACTCACCCTGCACTTCATGCAGCTCTTTGACGAAGTTGGCATGTTTGAACAAGGTTTTTTGATTCCCGTAAGGTTTGGACGGAGAGAATGAAAGGTAGGGACTTCTACCCTCTGATACCTTGTTGATCCAGTCGAGTTTTTCAAACGAATCATAGTAGGTCTCATCTCCAAAATATTGTCGCATGGGGTTACGCAGCATATAGAAAACATACCTCAAACGGCCAATGAGCGGATAGTTGATAAGAAGCTGATTTTTTCTTTGTATGAATCTGTCATAGATCGCCACTGAAATGAGTACGGCAAGCAGTACGATAAGCAGCAGTTTAAAAAAAACACCCCAGTCTGCCAGCACCAGAGAGAACTGTGAAAATATAGTACTATCATTCATTGTTGCTATCCTTGAACAGTAATCTATCCAGACTGTATTTGCCCGCACCGTAACTCGCAAGGAACATCAGGAACAAAAGATAATACAGAGGAATCTCTACCCCATTGTTCGCTACAGAAAAGCCGTTTGGAAGGTGTACAAAAACAATGGCGCCGATCATCACACAGATCAGCAGTATGGAGATATACCGTGTAAACAGCCCCAGGATCAAAAGGACGATACCCAAGGTCTCAAGTCCGGAAACGATATAGGCAAATACACTTGGAAACGGTATGGATAGTTCAGTGAAAAAGGCTTCAGTACCTTTGAGGTCATTGAGTTTCAACAGTGCCGGTGTCGAGAATCCATACGCCAATAGAAATCGGGTGAGCAGCGTTATAAGATTTCTGGGGTAAGAAAAGAGTACTGAGATCTCAGCCATCATATTTTTAAAAACTTGCATAGACACCCTCCCTCATTGAAAAATATACCTTTTGCAGAGACATGTGACCACCTACACACATGTTGCATAGAATCATTATACACTATCTTCTGTGTAACTACTATGCACTGAATAAAGGATTTTTCCATGTTACAAATATTTTTACTTCTCACAGCGTTCACTTTATCGCTTTGTGCCTCTTCAGTCACTTTACAGGTCTTGGGTTCGGGAGGGCCGGAGAGTGGTGATAAGCGTGCTTCATCTGCTTATGTTGTCTGGATAGACGGTCAAAGCCGCATTCTTGTAGATTTTGGTGGCGGTGCGTCACTTCGCTTTGAAGAAGCAGGAGCCAAGATAGAGGCGCTTGATGTCATACTCCTTACACACCTGCATGTGGATCATACTGCCGATCTGCCGGCGCTTCTGAAATCAAGCTTTTTTACCCAGGCCTCCGGGACACTGCATCTCTTTGGTCCCACAGGCAATGATCTGATGCCCGATACCAAAGCATTCATACAAAGACTTTTCCGCTACAAAAAAGGCGCGTGGCAATACCTTGGAGATCACCTGGATGGCTCGGCAGCACTACAACTCAAAGCGCACAATGTTGCTAGAGGTAAAAAGGTAAGGCGTATCTACCAAAAAGGTAATGTGGCCATTGACGCAGTCTCGGTTCACCATGGCAACATCCCGGCCATAGCCTACAGGGTCACCATCGGCAAGAAAAGCATCACATTTTCCGGAGATATGAATGGCTCATACCATACCTTGGAAAAGTTGGCAAAAAACACAACACTTCTCGTGGCTCACAATGCTGTTCCCAAAGGTGCACGCGGTGTAGCTGCCCAGCTGCATATGACACCGCTGACCATAGGACAAATAGCCCAAAAAGCCAATGCGGCATCTGTTGTGCTTTCTCATAGAATGTTACGAACATTGGGAAAAGAAAAAGAATCACTAAGAGAAATACGTAAGCACTACAAAGGCAAAGTAAGCTTTGCAAACGATAAAGATAGGTATAAAGTGAACTAACCCTGTTCAGGCATGCCCTTAAACCTGCAATCACCAAGAGTCACGGTCTTCCCCTTGGCTGTCTTGGTTAAAATATATTTGAGAGTGCCCTCTGCATCTGTTTCAGGCATCGCCTCGGTTATCATCCGCAATGCCTCTTTTTCAGACGTTTTGGTCCACTTCTTTTCGTAGGCATACTGTGTCAATAGCTCCACAGTCTATACTAAACCGATCTCAGCGAAGATAGGCTCCACTTTAAGCCACCACTCTTCGAGTTTATTGTTAAGGTCGGAGAGACCAGCCTTTTCATCTCTCCACTCTTCAATTTTTTCTATGATAACAGGCTTGTCTTCTTCTGCAATAGTGTTTGAGTTCTGAATCTTCTCTAGCGCTTTTTCTATCTTCTTTTCCATGACCAGCTCCTTTGCCATCATTGTAGTTCAATCTACCGAGATTGTCAATGTTTTTTCTTCTCTTTATATTTCTTGACCTGATACAGAGATATCTGTGGTTTCTTTTCAAGACAATTTCCTGACATTCCAGCTTTTTGGCACAAATGGGAGAAAAAGATATCAAATGTTGGCAACTGTTCCCATACTTGCGGAAGGAATGTCGCCTGATATTGACCGTATTTGAGTATCACGCCATCCTCACCGATCTTGATTTTACTTTTTAACTCATCGATGGAGTTGTACTCAATAGGTACAGCAGGGGTCAACAGGGAAACCTCCACAGTCACTGCATCAAACTCATCCTGACTTAGCGCAATGAATCTAGGATCATTCACTGCTGCATTTTTAGCATTTTCCATCACATCCTCATACAGCTTTCTGTGTGCAACGAGTGAACCGATACAGCCTCTAAGCTGGTCATCCTTGGTATTGAGCGTTACAAATGCTGCCCCTTTTTCATTGAGCCAGGCATGTTTTTTCAGTATGTCGTCCAGATCTAGCGTATAAGGCAGCCCGACCGCTTTGGCTATACTTGCCCGGGCAAGCTTCAAAAGCACTTCAGCCCTGTCGTCTTCTTCCTCTGTCTGTGCCTGTGTTGTTTCTTCTTCCACAAACGCCACACTCATGTAGCCTACCACCGAACTTTCATCTGCGCTGGCATCTGCACTGGTTCTGTAGTCTAACAGTTTTGGTACCAGGTGCTGTTGTTTGGATGCGATCAGCATCGCTTCGATCCCGATCTTTCCACACGCTTCACAGCCTTGGTGCAGAAGACTTACGTCTTGTTCCAAAACGGCTTTTGCACAGATGCTGTCAAGCTTTTTGGCTTTATCGATATCATAGTAGTGACTGAGGTCTGAACTGATGACCACTGCAGTATCTTTTTGCTGTA
>CAYXZY010000072.1:0-4785 GCA_964469685.1 uncultured Sulfurovum sp.
GTATTCGAAGAGTCACTGTAACGTGACTTCAATTTCCCTTCCATACTGATGTAAGAATTTAAGGCGCCTATGTAGGCTCTGGCACTAGCAAGCATGGTGTCTATGTTGAGCCCATGCCCTATGATAGGAGGTTCACCGTTAAATGAAACTTTGACCGTGACACTTGCCAATGCATCTTTGCCTTCACTTACAGATTTTACCTTATACTCATCCAGTCTACCGTCATAGCCTGAGATACGGTCTATGGTCTTGAAGATAGCATCAATGGTACCTTCTCCAATGCCCGCTTCAATGATCTCGTTGTCCTCTTTTTTGATCTTCACAGCAGCACTTGGTACACCCTCGGAACAGTCCATTAGCTGTAATGAAACCAATTTGTAAACTTGGGTAGCTTTAGTCATTTCGTTGGTGACCAAGGCTCTTAAGTCGTCATCATAGATATCTTTTTTTCGGTCTGCCAAGATCTTGAAACGCTCAAAAGAGGCATTGAGTGCTTCATCATCTAAGATAAATCCTAATTTGGCCAATTTGTCTTTAAAGGCTGCACGACCTGAATGCTTGCCTAAGACCAAAGTGTCATCTTTGACTAAACCTATACTCTCAGGCGTGATGATCTCGTAAGTCTCTTTGTTTTTAAGCATACCATCTTGGTGTATGCCTGACTCATGCGCAAAGGCATTTTTCCCTACGATGGCTTTGTTTGGTTGTGGCTCTATACCTGTGATATTTGCTATCAATCGACTTGACGGATAGATCTCTTTGGTGTTAATATTGGTGTCATACTCCGCAAAGACGTCAGAACGTGTCTTAAGTGCCATGACTATCTCTTCAAGTGCTGCATTTCCTGCCCGCTCACCTAAGCCGTTGATCGTACATTCGACCTGTCTTGCTCCATTGGCAACGGCTTCAAGAGAGTTGGCGACACCCAATCCCAAGTCGTTGTGATTGTGCACAGAGATGATGGCTCGCCCTTCAACATAAGTACTCATCTCCTTAACCATCGCACCAATCTCCGAAGGAAGTCTAAAACCTACGGTATCGGGTAAGTTGATTGTTGTCGCTCCTGCGGCGATCACTGCATCTGATATCTCTTTCATAAAGCCGATGTCTGATCGACCCGCATCTTCACAAGAGAACTCCACATCATCCACAAAAGTACGGGCATAGGTAACCGCACGGACTGCTCGCTTGATGACTTCGTCCGGAGTCATTTTGAGTTTGTGTTCCATGTGTATCTTTGAAGTAGCTATGAAGGTATGGATACGTTTCATGTCAGCCTTGGCTATGGCCTCACCGGCTGCCTTGACATCTGAGTCTATGGCACGTGCAAGTGAACAAACCGTTGAGTTGTGGACGCGTTGCGCTATTTTGTCTATGGCATCAAAGTCACCCGGACTGGCAGCTGCAAAGCCTGCTTCTATGATGTCTACACCCAAACGCTCCAACTGTGCAGCAATTTGGATCTTCTCTTCGGTGTTCATGGACGCCCCTGGGCTTTGCTCACCATCTCTTAATGTTGTGTCAAATATTTTGATAATATTTTTGCTCATTGTTTTACCTTGAATGTTCAAAAGCGATATACGCTGAATAATGGACTAATTTTACCGAAATTGAGGTTATTAGCAACTAATATGTTTGACGGAATAAAAGTGTGTGGATAGTTAAAAACTATTAGAGTGCGAGCAGTAGCAGGAGAGTACTATCTTGAGTGAAAATGCTGTTTGTGTGTATGATCTTTTTCATAATGGTCTCCTGTAAATTTTTATAAGTATACACTAAAATAAAATAAATTGCAAGGGATAAAAATTATTACTTAGGAGGAAGGGTTTGACTCAGAGAGACAGAGAAAGGAACTTAGTTCTCTTTTTCTGCATCTTCTTCGGCTTTTGCTCTTGCTTCGGAAGCAGCGATCTTGTCACCATGGGCCAGACGGCTTTGCATACCGTTTTCTTTTTCAAACTCTTCTATGATAGAACGGACTTTTTTACCTTCAATGACCTCTACATCCAAAAGAACCGATGTCATTTGTTCTATGGCACCTGCATAGGTGCTTAGCGTCTCTTTGACATAGTTGTAGCGTTCGTTCAGGGTGGATTTGATGAAGTTATCCATTTCTTCAGCCATCTTTTCACTGTAGTCCGTACTGACAGCTCCCCCGCCCAAAAATGAGTTTTGACTGCGAGAAAGCACCATTAGCCCGGCAACATCCGTCATCCCGTAGACAGATATCATATCTTTCAGTATGGCCGTTGCACGGTCAAGGTCATTCCCCGCACCTGTACTTATCTCTTTAATGAAAACATCTTCAGCGGCACGTCCGCCAAGCAGTACATCGATTTCAGCCATCAGCTCGTGTTTTTGCTTAAGAAACCTGTCTTCATCATCTGGCAGATGAAGCGTGTAGCCCAAAGCACCAAGCCCTCTGGGAATAATGGAAACCTTGGTAACTCTTGTGGCGCCATCGGTAAGTTCGGCCATGAGTGCATGTCCACTTTCATGGAAGGCAACGATCTTTTTCTCAACATCTGAAATCTTGCGGTTTTTCTTCTCAAGTCCTACAAATGAACGTTCTATAGACTCAAGGAGGTCAGACTGCTCTATCTCTTTTTTGTTGAATCGTCCTGCAAGGAGGGCAGCTTCATTGATAATATTTGCCAAGTCGGCACCTGCAAGACCGGCAGTTTGTTTGGCGACTACTTTTAGATCAACGTTTTTACCTAATTTTACACCTTTTGAGTGTACTTTTAAAATAGCCAGACGACCATCATAATCCGGTTTGTCTACAAGTACTTGTCTGTCAAAACGACCTGCACGAAGCAGGGCTGCATCAAGGGTTTCAGGCCTGTTGGTTGCGGCAAGTACAATCACCGGAGTGTCTGTACCAAAACCATCCATCTCAGCAAGAAGCTGGTTGAGTGTTTGCTCTCTTTCATCATTGCCGCCCATCTGTCCGCCACTGGCTCTGCTTTTACCGATTGCATCGATCTCATCGATAAAGATGATCGCAGGCGCTTCTTTTTTTGCCTGTGCAAAGAGGTCACGCACACGTGATGCACCCACCCCTACAAACATCTCAATGAACGCAGAACCCGAAACCGAGAAGAAAGGGACAGATGCTTCACCCGCAACCGCTTTGGCAAGCAGTGTTTTACCTGTACCTGGAGGTCCTACCAGAAGGAGACCTTTGGGTATTTTTGCACCAAGTTCCATATAGCGTTCTGGAAATTTAAGAAAATCAACGATCTCTTTGACCTCATCTTTTGCCTCTTCAACCCCCTGAACATCAGAGAATTTGGTATCGGGTTTTTCAGAATTGATGAGCTTGTCCGCTTTGCCTGCGCCAAGGATGCCGCCGCCCATTCCTTTGCTCATCTTTCTAGCCAGGAAGATCCAGATGGCAAAGAAGATGAGAATAGGAAGCAGTGAGCCCAGAAGGTCAGAGATGAATCCTCCGCCCATGATACCCTCATACGGTATTTTCTTTTTCTCCAATAGCGGAATCAGGTCTTTGTCATAGGTGGGAACATTTTGCGCAATATAACGTATTTTTCTACCATTTTCTTCGGCTATGGCTTCTATAGTAGTAGGTGTAAGTTTTACATCGGAGACAGCACCGGTTTCAATCCGAGATTTGATCTCTGAGTATTTTACAGTTTTGGTCTGCGTGACATTTGCACTGTTGTTTAGCACATTTCCGAGTCCCTGATTGCTGTCACCTATAAAGGCTTTAAATAAAAAGATGATCACAATTGCAAAGATAGCAAACGCTAAAAGTGGATTGTTGTTAAAAAAATTATTGTTATTGTTATTGTTGTCGTTATTTGGTTGATTTGCCATTAACTGTTTTCCTTCTTATAGACTAGGGTGACCCATTCGTCTTTTAATGTTCTTGATAGCAGTGTCAGATCACTGTAGGTCTCTGCTATTAAAGACTCTTTTTTATCTAATATACCTGAAAGTATAATAATACCATCTTCTTTACAGGCTAATTTTATGTCATTTGCTATAAATCTTAACACATCTGCTATGATATTTGCAATGACGACATCATAGGTGCCTTCAGCTTTGTCAATGGATCCTTCCCAAAGTTTATCGTACTTCTCTTCGTTTAAAGCAAAGTTCTCTTCACAGCTTTTCACGGACACGGGGTCTGTGTCGCAGAGTGCTATATGGGCACCCAGTTTTTTGGCTGCAAGACCCAGAATGCCTGAACCGCATCCGACATCAATGACATTATTTCCTTCCTTGACATAGTCAGATATGGCCTCAAGACATGAAAATGTTGTGGCATGGTGCCCTGAGCCAAAGGCCAGTGCCGGATCTATCTTGATGTTTATCAAACCTTCTTTGGGTGCATACCAGCTTGGGAAGATGTAAAATTTTCCGGCTTCTATAGGTTCTACAGATTCCTGATAATTCTTGATCCAGTCCCGGTTTTCTTTCTCTACCAGGGTGTAATCCATGTGGATGGTGCCACCCAGGGTTCCCTCCAAAGATACTAGAGCATCTTTAACGAAAGTTAAATCAGACTCACTTCGTACGATGATCTTCCCTTCAGAAAGTTCTAGTCCATCCCCTGCGATGTTGGCCACAAAATCAGCGATAAATTCTACAAAATCATTGTTGAGTGTGATGGTAAGCTCATAATAGTTATCTTTCATAAGGCTTTTCCTCGATTCGACAAGTCGGATGAGCCCACTGCTGAAGTGAACATAGCGTTAGCGTAGTCAAAAGAACTTTGTTCATTTGGCGTTCCTGGTTAGATGGAATGCTTCTTTTAGGTCC
>CAYXZY010000072.1:4885-6372 GCA_964469685.1 uncultured Sulfurovum sp.
AAAGAACTTTGTTCATTTGGCGTTCCTGGTTAGATGGAATGCTTCTTTTAGGTCCAATGTGCCTTCGTAAAAAGCTTTTCCAACAATGGTTCCATCGATACCTGCTTCCACTAAACGGTTGATATCTGTCATGTCTTTAAGACCTCCGGATGCAATGGTCTCAAGTCCTGAGGCTTCCTGGATAGATTTGGTGAACTCAATATTGACTCCCGTCATCATGCCGTCACGCCCCACATCTGTACAGATGATGGCTTGTACGCCACAGGCTGCAAATTCACGGGCAAGATCGGTAGCCTTCATGTCAGAAGTCTCAGCCCACCCTTCTACGGCAACCATACCGTCAATGGCATCGATCCCCACTACAATAGGGTATTTGGCTGCCATATCTTTCACGAACTGCGCATCTTTTACTGCAATGGAGCCCAGTATCAGTCTGTCAATGCCTAGTTCCAGATACATTTTGATGGTCTCTTCATCACGGATACCACCGCCAAGTTCAAGCTTGAGCTTACAGTTCTGGCGGATCTTTTTGATCTGTTCCAGATTTGCCGGTTTACCTGCGAAGGCACCGTTAAGATCTACAAGGTGTACCCATTGGCTTCCAAGTTCTTCAAATTTTTTTGCCACGTGCCATGGCTCGTCCGAATAAATTTTTGCTGAGTCCATGAGTCCTTTTGAGAGTCTTACGGCCTTACCGTCTTTGAGGTCTATTGCTGGGAGTATTGTCATTTTTGTTCCATTTTAATGTTGGGTGGATGTATCCACCATCATGTTTAATTTGAGGTGGATAGATCCACCCTGCGCGTATTATGATAAGTTGGCAAAGTTTTCGATGATCTTAAGACCATTTTCATGGCTTTTTTCAGGGTGAGGCTGAATGCCGTAGATATTTCCATTTTGTACAGCAGAGACAAACTCGTAGCCATAGTGTGTTTTGCCTATGGCGTAAGCATCATCACATACGGCATGGTATGAGTGTACAAAGTAGAGATAAAAGTCATTGGGTAACCCACTGAATAATTCACTGCTCACTGCGCCTTGTTCACTGCTTGTTTGGAACATCTCATTCCATCCCATATGTGGGACTTTGAGTGAGTGGTCAAATTTAGTCTCATCAAATGCCACAACTTTCCCTGGTATCAACCCTAAGCCTTTGTGTGAGCCAAACTCTTCAGAGCTCTCAAAAAGTAGCTGCATACCAAGACAAATGCCTAGTAGCGGTTTACCTGAGGCAGCATAAGCAATCACGGCTTCATCCATACCATTTTCTTTTAAGTGCGCCATCGCATCACCAAAGGCACCGACACCGGGCAGGATGAGTTTGTCGTATTGTGAGAGTTTGGAGGGGTCGCTTTCGAGTGTCGCATCCGCACCCACTTTGGCAAAAGCATTGATGACAGAGGCCAGGTTACCCATGTTGTAATCGACGATTCCTATCACGTCTTATTCCTTAGTATGAGGATTATAATTATCGTGATTATATCAAA
>CAYXZY010000073.1:0-6358 GCA_964469685.1 uncultured Sulfurovum sp.
AAGGAAACAATATGGCAATAATCGACTTAAAAACAGAACACACACTCTATGATGAGGCTAATCCTGAGTCCAGTATCAACTACCAGGGTCATGGTGCTGCATTTTTGAAAAAAGACCTCAGTGAAAAGTTACAGTACTGTGAAGATCTGGAAAGAGAGGAAGCAGAAGCATTGTTCAACAACCATGACGAATACTACTTTGGAGACGCTTCTTTGGACTGGAAATTTACTTCTGCACTGCCTATGGGTAAAGGGAAGATGAATATGTGGTTTGCAAAATACTGGGCAAACGGCTACTACGACGCTCCTTATGCCTAGTCATTCCCTTTCTCTTTTTCAAGAGGGGTAGTGACCTACTCCTCCTAACTAACACTTCAAACCGGATCGTACTTTTTATTCTCAAGGGTAGATAGTGTATGATTGTATTATATACACACAAGGATACAAAGTATGAAAGAAACACTCAAGCACTTCACCCAGACAGCATTACAAGGACTTTTTGGGCTTTTGCCCATAGTCCTCATCGTTGTGGTCATTCTCTGGCTTTATGGCAAAATAGACCAACTCGTGGGATGGGCATTCAAGCTCATTGGCTTCACACCCGAGAACCATCTCTTTATATGGTTTCTCATCGCACTGGGAGTGTTCTTCTTGCTGCTTTACTTTATGGGCACACTGATGAACACAAGACTTGTTGGCTTAGTGCAAAAGCAACTCGCCAAAATACCGTTTTACAGCACCATAAAAGACATCATTAATATATTTAATTCCTCAAAAGAAGGAGAGCAAAAAGTACTGGTTGTTGCCATAAGCGGCTTCGCAAAAGAAGGATACAACATCGGTCTGATGTACTCACAGAAAGAAAGTATCATCAAAGATCATTATACTGTCACCCTTTCTATGTCACCTATTCCCAACGGTGGCTACATGTTTGAAGTACACAAAGACAACATCCTGGTCATAGAAGATGCCACCTTTGATGACAACCTGCAGTACCTACTCTCCATGGGTGTGAAAAGTTTTGCAGAGATCACCAAGTCCACACCGGTCAATCCCGATGATCTTACAGTATTGAGTGATTGGTTAGAAAAAAACAGTAGCCATCATCTCCAAAAAGTGTTATAATAAGAAATACCAACTTTTAGGAGCACAGCATGGAAAAAGAACTAAAAGAAATGATCGAGAAGTCAAAAAGATCTCTGGAAAACGTAGAAGCAAAGATAGAAGACATCAGCGAAGATTTCGCTGAAGATGTGAGCGAGTTCTGGGGTGATCTCAAAGGGCGCTTCACTCAAGTCAAAGACAAACTCAGTGATGCTTATGATGAATTTTCTTCAGGTGAAGCAAAACTTCAGGCACATCTGAGCATGATGGAAGCACGTGACAGATTGGAAAACGTTAGAAAAGCTGCGGAAGATTTCACTATCACAGCATCCAACAAAACCAAAGAAGAGTACAACATGGCCACACTCAAGGCCCACCTTGCCAAAATGGAAGCAGAAGACAAATGGGAGGAACAAAAAAAGGAACTCACACATTTGTATGATGAATCCAAAGAGGAAGTCACAAAATTGTCTAAAAAAGCTGTCCATGAGATCAATGAGGTCTTTGAAAAATTGACTAGACTCGTTTAAGTCCAAAAGTCCCCAAGATGCGCACTACAGGGTACACACCTGCTTAGTGCAGACTGGGATAACTTACTGTACACAATTGCAAAAATATCAAACTTATAACATTATTGTAATAAATTTTAATACTTAAGGTTATAAGTGAATAAAACAAGCTACAATAGGCATGAAGAAAGATGTGGTTCGAGTTCATCTATCGTGTGTTATGTGTTTTGCAAGACCCCCGAAAGACTCTCTCCGATTTTAGATTCCGCTTTAATAGGGAAAAACCTAGAAGTGTAAATATTAGGACAAAAGTCCTCACAAGGTAAAACAATGGCAGAATTAGTCAACGGTACGGTTAAATGGTTCAATGATGAAAAAGGTTACGGATTTATCCAACAAGAAAATGGTGGAGATGATGTATTTGTACATTTTCGTCAAGTTAACAATGAGGGTGGCGGTCGTGTAACGCTTGCAGAAGGTCAAGCAGTAACATTTGAAGTAGGTGAAGGTCAAAAAGGCCCACAAGCTGAAAACGTAACACCACTTTAGTAGTGGTTTGTAGGCTTTTGCCTGCAAAGTATCTTTACTCCCTCTTATGACAACCATTCCCTTTTTATTTTCTCAATAAGTCACTTTCAAGTCTTTATCATACGATATTTCAAACAATACGTCTATCTTTTTCGTTTCATTCCCTGCCAATGCTATATGCATTTCCAGCTTCCCGTCTTTAAGCATTTTGTAGTCTACTTTCTTTTCAGACTTGACAGATAACAGTTTTGACTGTATCTCTTCCGTGGTAGATGTGGGTATACGCTCAGTGAGTATGAGTGTCTTTTCTTTGTCTGACTTGTTTGTAAGCGTAATGGTAAAACCGTCTTTTTTTCGTGCAGTGCCGCCAAATATCCCTGTTTCACGCTCTTTTTGGACGATCGGTCTTCGCCGTATCTTGATGTCTTCTTCTATTTTCGTATAGAGATTATACTTCCCGTCTCTATATTCCCCTACTGCATTTTCATTGATGACCTCTTTGCCTGAACTGATTTTCCATCTATGGCTGTCTATCTGCTCTTTGGGCTTAAATGCACAGACATAAAAGGCTTTTGTATTGGCATATGGGTATGCACGTACTTCACACGACAATGCTGCCTTCCATGTGAGTATCTTAACATCCAGAGGCACCCCTGTAGAAGGAAGCACCAGGTTTTGTACCATGTACTCTCTGGCATCCTCATAGGTTGCTACAGGCGCAGCTATGGGTTTGCTCTTTTGCATAGGCATGGCTTCAGCCATCATGGGCATCTCTGCCATACTGTCATTTCGCATAGCTTTACTATAAGCCCTTTTAGAGCGTGGCTCATATTTGCTTACGATCCAAGGGTTAAAATGTATGGGATTCACATACTGTCTTGCTGCACGATAGTAGAACATTGCAGTATCTGCATTTATATCTATGCCCGAACGATTGGTAATGCTCAGGTGTTGCGTGACAGTCACTTTTTTGTCATCATCTATGTCTGCCTCATAGGATGTTGAAAATGAGACATACCCATAGGGGATAGTAAGTTCCAATTCATTGCTGCATGATCGCAGCAACTCTACAGGCTCTTGTGTAGGTGCCTGTCTTTGAAATGCCTGCTTCCTGCGCTTTGCTTCCTTCTGGAGTATCTGTTTTTTGTGTGAGAGAGATGCTTTTTCTTCTCCTATGGCTTTGGCAGCCTCTATCCATGAAGCAGCATCAAAAACAGTAGGTCTGGGCAGGGAGACAAGCTGATCGATGGTCTCTATGTTTGCTTGTATCCCGTTCACTTTCAGCTGCGTCTCATCCAGGGCATTGAGCGCCTTACAGAGTCTCTGCCCATCTGGACAGTTTGAAGTGCCCCGGAGTGCGATCTGCTTATGATCACATTTGGCACTCAGCCCTTGTGCAAAGCCTATGAAGTCACTCTGTGGGACATAGGTATAAAATGTTCTATCTTGATAGACGTTAAGTGATGAGGCATACCCCATACCTCCAAGAAGCAGCAAGCCGGCTAGAGAATTACTAAGTGTCATGATGATCCTTAATGGCAATATACATCACAAGTATAACAAGTTTATTTCGCAGAAAGTAGATAATCCCTGTTTTTTTTCTGCAAGTACCCGTAGATGGCCTTCACTTCATCATCCGTCAGATAATAGCGCGGCATCACTTTATGGTAAGCGTTTACAGACTTTATCATCTCATGCAATGTTTTCTTGCGGATGTCAGCACCCCTTATGGCTTCTTTGCCAAGGCTCTTTTTGTACTGGACGATCACTTGACCTTCACCGGACTTGCCATGACACTGGGAGCAGCTTACGCCCCTGGGGTTGTTGTAGAGCATTTGCCCATACTCATACTCGGAGATAAAGCTCTCAGACTCACTCCCGCTGATGCTCTCTTCAGACCATATCAACACAGGCAACAAAAACCATAAAATCTTCAAGATTTACTCTCCATAAACTAATTTTGATATAATACCCAAAAACTTATAAGGCTCTCTCACATGCAACTTATCGATGGTAAATCGTTGGCCAACAAGGTTCAGGCTACCGTTACTTCTGAAGTAGAAAAGCTCAAGCAAGAGAAAAACATTGTTCCCGGATTGGCAGTGATACTCGTAGGTGACGACCCGGCAAGCCACGCCTATGTCAAAATGAAAGCAAAAGCATGTGAAAAAGTAGGATTTTACTCCATCACCCACAACATGCCTGACACCATCAGTCAAGATGAGATCATCGCCACTATCGAGATGATGAACAACAACCCTCGCATAGACGGTATCTTGGTACAGCTTCCTTTACCCAAACATGTCGATACGGACAAGATACTTGAAGTCATAGACCCTAAAAAAGATGTGGATGGTTTCCATGCCTACAATGTCGGTAGGCTTGTGACGAACCTAGATTGCTTTGTCGCATGTACACCACTGGGGGTCATGAAGATGTTCGAAGAGTACGACATCGATCTTCAGGGACAGGATGTCTGTGTCGTAGGTGCCAGCAACATTGTAGGCAAACCCATGGCAGCACTGCTGCTCAATGCCAATGCCACGGTCACCGTGACGCACATTTTCACCAAAGACCTCAAGGCGCATACTTCTCAAGCAGATATTGTCATTGTAGGTGTGGGTGTACCCGGGCTCATCAAAGAAGATATGGTCAAAGAAGGTGCCATTGTCATAGACATCGGTATCAACCGTCTTGAAGACGGCTCTCTTGTTGGCGATGTAGACTTTGAGCATGTCAGTAAAAAATGTTCATACATCACGCCGGTACCAGGCGGTGTGGGTCCTATGACCATAGCGATGCTGCTCTCCAACACGCTCAAGTCTGCAAAGGCCAGAGCCTAATGGAAAAACTTAAAAAAATCATCTCAGGATTGACCCATTTTGCAGGTACCTGGACAGGTACGATCATCATCGTTCTTTTTCTTATCTTTTTTGTTGCACAGTCCTTTGTCATCCCTTCAGGATCCATGAAGCGTACCCAACTCATAGGTGACTTTCTTTTTGCAAAGAAATTTAGCTACGGTATCCCTACCCCGCATCTTCCGTGGCTTGAGATACCCATACTGCCCGACTTCAACGACAATGGCCACCTCATAGAAGGCCCCAGACCTCAAAGAGAGGACATCGTCATCTTCCGTAACCCGCAAACACCCAAAGTGCATTTTGTCAAACGCTGTGTAGCCGTGGGCGGCGATGAGATACTTTTTGACAACAAAAAGCTTTACATCCACTTTCATGACATGGAAGATGAAGCCAGCATCAAGGCAGCATACCCGGATGCCACCATAGTCAAACTCAAAGACAAGCTCTGGGCGGTAAACCCTTACATGAGCAAGTATCCGGGTATCCAGTACAAACCAGAGTACCCCGGCAATTCATTTGAAATGCTTATAAACCACTACAGAGCAAACAAAAGCATAGATATGCTGCCTGTACATGTTGATGAACTCGATACCAATCTGTTCTACAAAAAAGTAGAACCGGACCACTACTATATGATAGGCGACAACCGTGACAACTCCAACGACAGCCGTTTTTGGGGCTCTGTACCCTACAAGAACATTGTCGGTAAACCCTGGCTCATCTACATGAGTCTGGAGTTCCGCTCTTACGACAGGGTCATGAACGGTATTGGCGGGAGTATGGACCATGACAAACTTTCTCGCGTCTGTCCGGACATGGACATTGCATCCAAAGCATGTGAAACGCTTTGGAACAAGCAACGCTACACTGTACGCTGGGGTCGTGTGGGCAGACGCATACAGTCCATACAACTCGAAGAACCTATAGAATGAGGAACGTTGTGCAATCGTGAATAGTTTCACGATTGTAGTGACGGAACCGTAGTGGTCGTAACGAAGTGAAGCCACGCAGGGAAAAATTTTATACGAAGGATAAAAATAATGTCTAAGAAATTTTATATTGCAACAGACCATGCAGGCTATGCGCTTAAAGCTTATGTAAAAGATGTTGTTCAGGACTTGGGTTGCGAGATAGTAGATCTGGGCCCGGACTCAGCTGACCGCGTAGATTACCCTGACTATGCCAAAAAATGTGCTGAGGCTGTTCTCTCTGACGAAGGAAGTTTCGGCATTCTTATCTGCGGTACGGGCATCGGCATCAGCATCGCTGCCAACAAAGTACAAGGTATCCGCGCTGCCCTCTGCCATGACCACTACACCGCCAAACTCACCCGCCAGCACAACGACGCGAACAT
>CAYXZY010000074.1:0-6347 GCA_964469685.1 uncultured Sulfurovum sp.
GATTCCAGTCTGTCTTTGGCGGTCGTGTGCTTATGGATGACTTTTTCCCTGCAGTGGAAGCAGCGAAAAATGCAGGTATTACGCATTTTGAATTTGGCGGAGGGGCGAGATTTCAGTCGCTTTATTTCTATCTTCAGGAAGATGCATTTAAAATGATGGACGGGTTTAGAGAGATCGTGGGCGCAGATGCAAACCTTCAGGTACTTTCACGCGGTATCAACACCGTGATGCTAGACACGGGAAGCCGTGAGATGATAGACCTCTTTGCAAAGATGTTTAAAAAACACGGCACGACTACCGTACGTAATTTTGATGCGCTGAACGATGTCAACAACCTTGCTTTTTCATCTGAAATGATCAAAAAACATGGCATGAATCATGAAGTTGTCGTGACAATGATGGATCTACCTCCTGGATGTACAGGTGCACATGATGTTCCGTTTTATGAAAAAACACTGAGAAATATCTTGGATTCGGGCATTGAATTTGATTCTGTATGTTTCAAGGATGCTTCGGGTACCGCAAATCCTCATAAGGTTTATGACACCATTGCAATGGCACGAAAACTTCTTGGAGACAGTGTTCACTTAAGGCTGCATACACATGAGACCGCAGGTGTCTCTGTGGCTGCCTACCTTGCAGCACTTGAAGCAGGGGCAAACGGTATAGACATGGCTGCATCACCGGTAAGCGGCGGTACATCACAACCAGACATCCTTACCATGCTGCATGCAACAAAAGGAACAAACTTTAATCTGGGAGATCTAAAACTAGAGAAGATCCTTAAATACGAAGAGAGACTTAAAGAGTGCCTTTCTGAGTATATGATACCACCGGAAGCGACACAGGTATCTCCGCTTATCCCGTTCTCACCGATGCCTGGCGGTGCCTTGACTGCCAACACACAAATGATGAGAGATTCAGGTGACCTTGAGAAATTTGACGATGTCATCAAAGCCATGAAAGAAGTAGTAGAACGTGGCGGATATGGTACCTCTGTGACACCTGTGAGCCAGTTTTACTGGCAACAAGCCTATGCCAATGTCATGTTCGGTCCTTGGAAGCAGATTGCTCCTGGGTATGGACGTATGGTACTTGGTTATTTCGGTAAAACTCCTGTGGAAGCCGATAGAGAGATCATTGAGCTTGCATCACAGAAACTTAAACTTGAACCAACCACTGAAAACCCTTTGGACATTGCAGATAAGGATGAAACCAAATCTATAGCACACTGGACAAAAGTATTGGAAGATGAAGGGTTGGAAGTCACAGAAGAAAATATTTTCATTGCAGGTGCATGTGATCAAAAAGGTATTGCGTTCTTGAAGGGTGAAGGCCCTCTCATGGTAAGAAAAGGTAAAAATAATTGTAGTGGAGATGAAGAAATGGCAGGAAATTATACAGTAGTAGTAGACGGTAAACAATACAGTGTGCAAGTAGCAGAGGGTGAGGGAAATGTCCAGATATCTCATGCAGCACCGGTAACAGCAGTGGCTGAAGCAGCAGCTCCAACAGTACTTGAAGCAGGATCGGGATCTGTCGAAATCCATTCACAAACACCGGGTAATGTATGGAAAATACTCAAAAATCCTGGTGATTCAGTAGCTGAGGGTGAGGTGATCATGATCCTTGAAGCGATGAAAATGGAAATAGATATTGCTGCACCTAAAGCGGGTAAAATTGCTTCAATCAATGTCAATGTGAATGATGCTGTCGCGGATGCACAACTTTTAGCCACAATGGAGTAAGCATGAAGCTTAAGCACCTTTTACTTTCTATTTTAGTTGTTTTTTTAACATCAGCCACTATGCTGCAGGCATCCGGGACTGCTCCTGATGCACATGCGGTAGAAAATAAGCCGGAATATCATCCTAAATCAATTGGTGAGCTTTTATCGAGTTTTTGGGAAACAACTGGTATCAATGCGATTTTGGATCTCAATGACGGAGAGAAAACCTCTGAACCGCAAGGTCCGGAGTACGAAAAAGAGATGAGTGCTTTTGAATCATCTTGGGGTCGTATCATTATGATCATCATCGTCTTTATTCTTTTTTATCTTGCCATTGCCAAAAACTTTGAGCCTCTCCTGCTAATTCCAATAGCTTTTGGTGGGCTTCTTGCCAACATACCACTGGCCCATATGGGAGGAGCACACGGTATGCTCGGTATTGTTTACAATATGGGTATTGCCAATGAATTCTTCCCGCTGTTGATCTTTATGGGTGTGGGTGCGATGACCGACTTCGGACCGCTTCTGTCCAACCCTAAAACGGCTATTCTCGGGGGTGCAGCGCAGTTTGGTATCTTTGGTTCACTAGTGGGTGCTGTTGCTATAGGGTTCTCGCTTCAGGATGCCTCGGCGATCTCTATCATTGGTGGTGCTGATGGTCCGACATCTATTTTCATTGCGAACAGATTGGCTCCAGATATGCTGGGTGCAATCGCTGTTGCCGCGTATTCCTATATGGCACTTGTACCTGTTATACAACCTCCTATCATGAAATTGTTGACCACTGAAGATGAGCGTAAGATCGTCATGAAAACAGGTAGAAAAGTACACAGACTTGAAAAACTGTTCTTCCCTATACTTGTCTTGATGTTGACTATTCTCATCTTACCGGAATCTGCACCTTTGATCGGTGCATTTACCTTTGGTAACTTTGCAAAAGAATCAGGAGTGGTCGATAGACTTTCCAATGAGATGCAGAACTCACTGATCAACATAGTAACGATCTTTCTTGGTCTGGGTGTCGGTTCCAAGCTGGCAGCCGATAAATTCCTGGTTGTAGAGACCATGGGTATCATGCTTATAGGTCTTTTGGCATTTGCTGCCGGTACAGCAGTAGGTGTATTGATGGCAAAGCTTATGAACAAGTTCTCCAAAGATCCTATCAACCCGCTTATCGGGGCGGCAGGGGTTTCTGCGGTACCAATGTCAGCAAGGGTTGTTTCAAAAGTAGGCTCTGATGCAAAACCCGGAAATATTCTCCTGATGCATGCAATGGGGCCAAATGTTGCCGGTGTTATCGGTTCTGCTGTGGCAGCGGGTGTATTGTTGTCAATATTCAAATAGACCTAAGGTTAAAGTGATATATTTCACTTTAACTTTATTTGTTAAAACATAAGTCAAAAAATATCTGTTTTTTGACTTATGCGTTAGCATAAAATATGTATAAAGAGGATACCATGAGTACCAAAACGCCCAACGGACTTGACAAACTAGGATTAAAAGACATCAAAGATGTTTATTACAATTTAAGTTATGATGAGTTGCAAGCGCATGAAGTAAATAGTGGAGAATGTAAAATCTCTACATCAGGCACAGCAATGTGTGATACAGGTATTTTCACAGGAAGAAGCCCTAAAGACAAGTATTTTGTAGACCAGCCACCATCTAACGAACATATAGCATGGGGTGATGTGAATGCAAAAATCGAAAAAGAGGTCTATGACGAACTACTCGATATTACTTTGTCACAACTCTCAGGGAAAAATATATATGTTACAGATGTGTATGCAGGTGCGAGTGCCGCATCCAAACGTTCTGTGCGATTTGTCTCAGAAGTAGCATGGCAGGCACACTTTGTCAAAAATATGTTCATCCGTCCTACAGAGGAAGAGCTGGAAACATTTGAACCGGAATTTACTGTTTACAATGCATGTAAAGCTGTTGATGAAAAATACAAAGAACACGGACTTAATTCTGACGTGTATGTGGTATTTAACATTGAAGATAATGTTTCTATCATCGGTGGTACATGGTACGGCGGTGAGATGAAAAAGGGTATTTTCTCCATGATGAACTACTGGTTGCCGCTTGAAGGTAAACTCTCTATGCATTGTTCTGCAAATGTGGGGGAGAAAGATGATGTATGTCTTTTCTTTGGCCTCTCAGGTACTGGAAAAACAACACTTTCCACAGACCCAAAACGTGCACTTATTGGAGATGATGAGCATGGATGGGATGATCATGGCGTCTTTAACTTTGAGGGCGGATGTTATGCAAAGGTGATCAATCTTGACCCCAAATCAGAACCTGAGATCTATGGTGCCATAGTCAAAGATGCGCTTTTGGAAAATGTGGTTGCCGACAGCAACGGTAAGGTAGATTACGAGGACGGTTCCAAAACCGAGAACACACGTGTGTCTTACCCTATAGAACATATTGAGAATCATAAAAAAGATCTTCAGGCAGGTCATCCAAGCAATATCATATTTCTTTCAGCCGATGCCTTTGGTGTTCTTCCTCCTGTTTCCAAACTGACCAAAGAGCAGGCAATGTACTACTTCCTTTCTGGATATACTGCAAAAGTTGCCGGAACTGAGCGAGGGATCACGGAGCCGGTTGCCACGTTCTCCGCCTGTTTTGGTGAAGCATTTTTACCGTTGCACCCGACTGTGTATGCCAAACTTCTCGGTGAGAAGATCGATGAGCATGGTGTAAATGTATACCTGGTAAACACGGGATGGACCGGTGGTCCATATGGTGTGGGTAAGCGTATGAGTATCAAGGATACAAGAGCATGTATTGATGGTATTTTGAATGGGTCTATCAATGATGCTGAGTTTGATACCTTGGCAATGTTTGATCTTCAGATCCCTAAAACGCTTGACGGTGTAGCTGACAATAAAGTACTCAACCCCAGAGAAACCTGGGAGAACAAAGAGGAGTATGATGCCATGCTAGCCAAACTTGCAGGTATGTTCCAGGAAAACTTCCACCGATATGATGACAACGGTGGTGAATTTGACTTTGCAAGCGCAGGACCTCAGATCTAAAGTAAAAAGTACATTTTAAGATGTACTTTTTCTTCACACCGCGTCATTTCTTTTCTACTTTACTCTCCTTCATCTACACCTATAATATAATATAATTTTAAGTAATTTTGACTATAATTCAAAAAAATGATTAAAGGATATAGTATGGATGTCAATAAATTTAGAGCAACGTGTAGACCTATCAGAATTGTGGTAGGACTTGGACTTATCGGGTATGGTGTCTATAGCGGCAATGCCTGGTTCTATCTTGGTGTGATACCTCTTATTGCCGGACTTGTTAACTTCTGTCCTGCATGTATCATCACTAAAAAATGTGATGTAGAAACCAAGTAGATATACCCACAGTGCTTTCGTCAAGAGCTGAAAGCACTTCTCTTCCAACCCAATTAATATATTTTCATACATAGATAAAGTATAATTCCATCATCTTGTTTTAAAGGAATCATCATGGATAAATTGACAGAATATTTAAATGCACATCCATATGATGAACTTCACCCTTCAGAAATTGCCAATCTGCTTAAAGATCTCAATGATAAAGCTTTTGCTGAGGCAGTGCAATCTATTCCAAAAGAACTTGTTGCTGATGTAGCACTGGAGTTACCTGACCGCTATTTTGAAGATGTTCTGGAGTCCTTTACGCCACAAGAGATCGCTGAGTCTCTGACTGAATTGGAGTCAGATGACCAAACCGACTTCATCCAGGAACTTGAAGAGCGTGATGAAGAGATGGCCAAAGAGGTCTTTGATGAACTAGATATTGAAGATCAGGCGGATATCCTTCAGCTTAAACAGTATGAAGAAGATGAAGCAGGTGCCTATATGCAGATAGAGGTCTATACCGCCGGTATAGAGCAGACAGTGCATGATGTCATCAAAGATTTTGCCAAATTGCGCCGTGACAATGAACTTGAGAATGTCAATTATCTTTTTGTCACCGACAAAGATAAAAAGTTACGATACGGGGTAGGTCTGGATCATTTGCTTGTTTTTGATTTCAATAAGACGCTCAAAGAGAACATAGAGAAATCTCCGGAAAAATTCAAACCTATCACCGGCAATGACAGAGATAAGATCACAGATATCGTACAGAAGTTTCAAGAATACGATCTCAATTCCATGCCTATCGTTTCTGATGATGGTAGATTGCTTGGACGCATCACCTCAGATGATATTTACGATATTATGAATGAACAGGCAACAGACCAGATATATAATCTTGCTGGGGTGAATGATGATGCCGAGGAGAATGAGGATATTGTCAAGGCCGGTAAAGCACGTGCGATCTGGCTTTCTGTCAATCTTCTCACAGCCATTGCAGCTTCTTTGGTCATAGGGATGTTTGAAGAGACGCTACAGAGTTATGTGGCTTTGGCCATCTTGATGCCGATCGTGGCTTCAATGGGCGGGAATGCAGGTACGCAGTCACTTACCGTCGTTGTCCGTCAGTTGGCTTTGGGGGATATTGCCCAGCATGATGCGTTTCGTACCATTAAAAAAGAGGTCATGCTCTCTCTTGCAAACGGCTTATTTTTCGCTATAATCATGGGTATCATTGCATCTGTATG
>CAYXZY010000075.1:0-4408 GCA_964469685.1 uncultured Sulfurovum sp.
GAGTATCTCGCACCCTGATAACGGTTCATACGGACATCACGCAGGGAATGGCCTTCATTCTCTGCAATGTTCAAGTCCAGACGTATCTGCTTGTGTGCCACTTCGGCCAATGCCTCTGCAAGCTCTACAGAAAGACCATGCACCATGTTGTACTCCAGGTATTTCCCTGCATCATACAGCTCTTTCTCATACGCTGAGAATTTCGACCCTGCGCTCACACAAGTCAGCGCTATGACATCATGCCTGTCATGATGAAAGAAGTCGGAGAGTGCACGGTAAGGTTTTCGCCTTTGTCTGGGGAAGCTGAATGTGCCTACTGCCCTGCCTATGACCTTGTCTAGAGGTTCGCGATTGGCATTGGCATCAACATTCCACCCTTCAGCCTCATCAAAAAGGTAAAGCTCTTGATCTTCACTTCTGCAGGGGTAGTACCCATAGATGATCGTCGGTTCAAAAAGCCCTTTTTCTACAAACTCGCGTTTAAGCCTTTCATACGCAGGGTAAACCGTCTCATCAAGCAGTTTTTGGTACTCCTCTTTACTCATGCCTTTAGACTTGTAACCCCAGTGAAACTTGATGACGGTACGCTGGTTCACCCAATTGAAGACCATATCGAGATCAAGGTCTTCTTTTTGCAGCACACGCCTGCCCCAAAAAGGAGGGGTAGGCACCAAAGCAGGCTCAGGCAACTTGATCTGCTCAAAAGGAGGGATGATCACCTCTTTTTTCTTCTTCTCCTTGTGTTCTACCATATCTCCGGCCAGTCTTGTGTCCAGTCCGGCTGAGGGGTCTTCATTGTACTTCTCTATGCGGCTCATAGCAATGACCCCGTCAAAGGCATCACGACAGTAAAAGATAGGCCCTTTGTAGATAGGACGACAGAAGTCATCGACAAATGCTCTTGTGAGTGCTGCACCTCCCAGAAGTACAGGTATCTCCATTCCCATCTCTGCCATGGTCTCCAGGTTTTCTTTCATGACCGCTGTTGATTTTACCAAAAGTCCGGACATGCCTATGGCCTGGATATTTCCTTTTTCCAGTTCATCAAGATACTCTTGCAGTTCGGTTTTAATGCCTACGTTGATGACCTTAAAACCATTGTTGGAGAGGATGATGTCTACAAGGTTCTTACCGACATCATGTACGTCACCTTTGACCGTACCGATGACCAGCGTGGTGTCTGTCTCTTTTTCCTGCTTGGTCAAATGCGGGTTAAGGTAGTCCACTGTGGCTTTCATGGTCTCAGCAGACTGCAGTACAAACGGCAGCTGCATCTGTCCTGAACCAAAGAGCTCACCTACTACCTTCATTGCATCAATGAGATGCACATTGACGATGTCATCGGGGTGTATCTCGTGTCGTGCTTCTTCTACCAGCGGGATCATCCGTTCTTTGTCACCGTCCATGAGAAGTTTTTTGATCTTCTCATCATTGGGCATCGCTTCATACGCTTCATCCGCACCCTCATCCTCTACCACTGCGTCTGCAAAGTGATCGATGAACTTAAACAGTGAGTGCTCATCCGGAGTAAAGAGCAGCTCTTCACATATGGCTATATCTTCTTTGGTCATCTTCGCCAAAGGAATGATGTGCTTCACATTGATGATCACAGAGGTCATTCCTGCCTGCACACAGTGGTGCAAAAAGACAGAGTTAAGGTAGAATCTTGCATGTTTTTCCAGACCAAAAGAGATGTTCGAAAGCCCCAGGGTGGTTCCTACCTCAGGGTATATCTCATGTATCTCCTTAATGGCCTCATAGGCATTTTTTCCGGCGAATCTGTCTTCTTCTTCACCTGTACCCACGGTGAAAGCAAGCATATCGAACATGATGTTCTCAGGCTCAAGTCCATGCTTGTTCACTGCCAGGTCATACATACGTTTGGCAATGGAGACTTTGTGTTCTTTGGTTCTGGCCATTCCCTCTTCATCAATGACCAGACAGACAAGCACAGCACCGTACTTTTTAGCCAGCTTACAGTAGGTTGCAAAGTTCTCTTCACCGTCTTCAAGGTTGGTTGAGTTGATAATGGGCTTCCCACCGATACATTTAAGCCCTTCTTCTATGGTGTTGGGACGCGTCGCATCAGGCATGAGCGGCAGTGGGATCTTTTGGTTGTAAAGCTCCATCACGGCGCGCATATCTTTGGCGCCGTCACGCCCGGCAAACTCTACGTTGACATCGAGCATATGTGCGCCGTCACGGACTTGGGCCTGACCAACAGTGAGTGTCCCTTCATAGTCACTGGCCAGGATGAGTTCCCTGAAGGCTTTGGAACCTGTGGCATTACTTCGCTCGCCTATAAGCAGGGGTGCGGGCTCCTGAAAAAGCTCTACGGTGTTAAAGAGTGATGCCACACTGGGAGGGATGCTTCCCGTTGGCGGTTTTGGTTTAATGTGCTGCACTGTTTTTTTCAGTGCCTGAATGTGCTGTGGTGTCGTACCGCAACAGCCTCCCAGGAAGCTCACCCCATCAAAGGCAGTGAATTCCAACTGTTTTTCAGTAAATTCATCCGGCCCCATAGGATAGTAGGTATATCCGCCTTTGTTCTGCGGAAGTCCTGCATTTGCATGTACGGAGATTGGCTTGTGCCAGAGTTCCGCCAAGGTCTTAAGATGTTTTTTGACCTGGTCTGGCCCTGTACCGCAGTTGAAGCCCAGTGAAAGAATGTCAAACGGCTCCAATATGGTGACAATGGTCTCTGCGTTGGTTCCTATGAGCATCGTACCGCTAAGCTCAATGGTCACCGATATCATGACAGGTAAGTCTATGTCACGTTCCTTGTTGGCATCTTGACAGGCATGCAGTGCTGCTTTTATCTGTAGCGGGTCTTGACAGGTCTCCAGCAAGAAAACATCACACCCTCCGTCTATGAGTCCCAGTGCCACCTGCTTGTAGCCTTCATACATCTCATCATAGTGTATGTGCCCAAGACTAGGCAGCTTTGTCCCCGGCCCTATGGATCCGAGTACGAACTTTGGTGAAGCATCTGTGCCATACTCATCACAAACCTCTTTGACTAGTGCTGCACCTTTTTTGGAAAGTTCATAGGCACGCTCACCCATCTGATACTCATCGAGTACCCACGGCATGGTGCCAAAGGTATTGGTCTTGATAAGATCCGCCCCTGCCATCGCATAGCGTGTGTGTATGCGCTTGATAAGATCAGGCGCGGTATCTATAAGGAGCTCATTGCACCCTTCCTGGTCTTGCCCTTTGTCGTCTATCCAGGCTTCAGCCGGTACCTCAAGATCTTGTATCTGTGTACCCATGGCCCCGTCAATGACCAATATACGTTCCTGTAAGAGTGATTGTATCGTTTCGCTAATAGACAAAAATTGCCCCTTGTTTTCTAGTTATCGTATTGTATCAAAGTTGCTATGAAAAACTCCGTTATGCATGGCGTATTTATACGCTACTAAGCTGAAGATGGTTATGATTGTACAAATATTTTGTTATAGATAAAGCTAAACTTATCGTGAGGTAAGGACAGAAAGTTACGTGGGACTCACGCAGTCAGCCCGACTACCAAAATACAGTTTCTCTTTTTATCATAACTTACAAATGAATATCGAATCAAACCGTACATTTATCATGTATATTTTAGGGAGTAATTATGGGTAAAATTATCAAAAATACCATCACAGGCAAAGAGATCAGCAAACCAGAACCTATAGATGTGGAGGTGCCTTTTGACGGAGGCGTGATGATCACCGAGACGGATGCTGCCGGCATCATCACCTATGCAAACCGTAAATTCAGAGAACTCACAGGCTATAGCAAAGAAGAGCTCATCGGCGCACCGCACAACATCAACAGACATCCGGATATGCCTAAAGCGGCTTTTAAAGGACTATGGGAGACCATCAAAGGCGGCAACTACTGGGAAGGGTTTGTGAAAAATTTGACCAGTGAAGGCAAGCACTACTATGTGCTGGTATGGATCAAGCCCAAATTTGATGATAATGGTGAGATCATAGGGTATATTGCGGGAAGAAAGATCCCAGATAAAGACCTTCTTGAAAGAGCGTTCGCCCAATACAAGGTCATGAAGTTTGATGAATAAAAAGAGGTTGTAAACTCTTTTTATTCTAGACTTTTTACAGGCTTTTTTTTGCCTCTTGCAACGCTTCGATCACTGCATCAATGTTTGCTTTAGGGATATGTACTTTCCAATCAGGTTCCGTTGCCCCTGCCTGTAAAGAGATACCAATACTCGCAACACTCTCACTCTTTGGCCCGTAAGGCTCAGAAACTGTTGTCACAGTAATCTTACCGTCTTTTGTTCCACTGAGTGTCATCTCTGCAATATCTTTCACTTGTCCGCTCATGTTTAGCTCCTTTTTTTTAATAAAAATTATTATAGCACAAAAGGTTAACGTTTTTTAACCAATCTCATTAATGCTGC
>CAYXZY010000075.1:4508-6330 GCA_964469685.1 uncultured Sulfurovum sp.
TTAACGTTTTTTAACCAATCTCATTAATGCTGCTTGCATTTTGCGCCAAAGTTTTATCTCTATAGCGGGGAAGCCTGCATACATTTTGCCGCCTTCAAGTGATTTGGTCACGCCGCCTTTGCCTGCTATGGTTGTAAAGTCACCTATCTTTAAATGCCCTGCGGTGGCGCTTTGGCCGCCCATGACCACATTGCGTCCCAATATCGACGAGCCTGCAAGACCTACCTGTGCCGCCATGAGTGAATGTTCACCTACATCACAATTGTGTGCAATCTGAATAAGGTTATCCAGTTTGGTGCCCTTGCGTATATAGGTCGTACCGAAGACCGCTCTGTCTATGGTACAGTTTGCCCCTATCTCAACATCGTCTTCCAAAACAACATTTCCATTTTGGTAGATCTTCACATGCTCACCTTCTTTGGTGTGGGCAAATCCATAGCCGTCACAACCTATCACGGTGCCGGAGTGGATGATGCAGTCATTGCCTATGTGCGTACCATGATAAATGCTGACATTCGGATAGATCAATGTGTTGGAGCCTATCGTTACATTATCGCCCACATAGACACCTGCCATGAGTATGACGTTGTCACCTACGTGCACATTTTTACCAAAACGCACAAGTGCATCGACATCACAACCCTGACCAAGCGTTGGTTCTTCTGAGGCTGTCCCAAGTGTTGGCGCAAAAAACTTTGAAGCCAGAGCCAGTTTCAAGTACGCTTCATCGGTGATCAGGGCAATGCAGGTTGGGGGCAACAGGTCAGCATGTGCCTCGTCTATCAATACAGCAGCGGCTTTGGTCTGGGATAGTTCTGAAGCATATTTTTCATCTGTAAAAAAAGAGAGTTGTGTAGGGCTTGCTTCACTCAGGGTATGAATGCCATCTATATCAATGTCATTCCCGTTAAAATTGATGTGTATGTCTTTGGTGATCTGAGAGAGTTTGTAGGTCATAAGGAATATCCTTTTATATATGGGTACCCGCAGGGGCAATCCCTCGTGGTTGCCCTTAAATTGTCAACGCTCTATCGCTACTGTACCGCCACGGACAACCTCACAGGGGTTGTAGCGTCGTGCTGCTTCGATAAAGTGCCTGATACGCGATGGCTCATCTGCCACCATCACGATGATCATCTCTTTTCCAACATTTGCAATACCGCCGTTATATGCTGCTGCAAGTGCCGAAATGTCAGAAAGATTCTCTGCGATAGGGAACTTCGCTAGAACCATCTCTTTCTCAACCATCTCTTCATGCTCAATGACCTTATACACAGGGATCAGTTTATGCAGCTGTTTTGTGATCTGCTCCATTAACTTGGTAGACCCATTGGTAGCAATAGTAATATGTGACATATCACTGTCAGGTATAGGCGCTACCGTGAGTGACTCAATGTTGTACCCACGTGCTGCAAAAAGTGAAGCAATACGTGAAAGTACCGAACTTTCATTCATAACAATCACGGAGATTACACGTCTTTCATTTGCTGATTTTGCCATTATGCATCTCCTTTTGTTGTTTGAGGAAGCATCATGTTGAAAAGTGCTCCGCCTGCTGGTACCATCGGGAGTACATCTTCAAAGCGATTGACTGCAACGTTCATAAAACATACTTTGTCCTGAGCGATCGCATCTTTCACCGCTGCATCAAACTCTTCTTTGGTGGTGACATCATACCCGATACCGCCACAAGCCTCAGCCAATGCCTTCCAGTTCGGCTGGAAACTCAGGTCTGTCTCAGAGTAGCGCTTCTCATAAAAGAACGTCTGCCACTGACGTACCATTCCGAGGAAGTGGTTGTTCAAGATAAGGTTGATGACCG
>CAYXZY010000076.1:0-6304 GCA_964469685.1 uncultured Sulfurovum sp.
AGTGCCTAGCCTAGACAAAAGCTAGAGATGTTATGAGTATCTAGGGTTATTAGATATGCCCATAACCTATTTCTTCACCAAAAACACACCGCTTTCCACATGCATCGTATGTGGAAACTGGTCAAACATCGCACTTCTCACCACATCATGTGTCAGACATAATATCTCCAGATCCCTTGCCAGTGTCTCAGGATTGCATGAAATATAGATGATATGTTCCAACTTTGAGATAAGCGCTATCGTCCCTCTGTCAAGACCTGCACGCGGCGGATCTACCAACACGGTAGAAAAGTGGTATGACATAAGATCTATGTCTGCGAGTCTGTTAAAATCTCTGTTACCATGCAGCGCTTCGGTCATCTCTTCTGAAGAGAGTCTGGCAAAAGTGATATTGTCTATGCCGTTGAGTGCACAATTCTCCAATGCTGCTTTGATAGAGCCTTTGCTTATCTCTGTTGCAAGGACTTTGTCAAAATAATGTGACAGTGGCAGCGTAAAGTTGCCCAATCCGCAATAGGCTTCCAAAAAGTCACCATATCCCACTGTTTTAGCTTGGGCAATGGCCCATTCTATCATCTTGACATTGACCGCAGGGTTTGGCTGTGTAAATCCGCTTTCATACTCCACGTAGGTAAATGTCTTGCCGTCAATGTCCAGCTTCTCGGTGACGAATGCATCACTGAGAACAACCTTTTGTTTACGGCTTCGCCCCATGATCTTGCAGTCAAGTTCTTTTTCCAGCACTTTTGCTTGGGTACGCCATGTATCATCAAGTTTTCGGTGATAGAGCATGGTAATGAGACACTCATCCGTTGTTGTAGCGAGGAACTCCACAGCAAAGAGTTTGTGTTTTAACACGTCTGCAGATCCATTGATCTTCTCCAAAAGTCTCCACATCCTGTCTTCTATGGGCTTGATGACCTTTGGGCACTCCTCAATGCTGACCGTACCTTTTTCCCGTATGCCGTTGACCGGCAGTTTACTCATCGCATAGTCACACCTGTCACCTTCATGCCAAATGCGAAACTCCGCCCTAGCCCTATAGTGTGATGCAGGAGAATCAAAGACATCAAGTTTTCCGGCTGTAAAAGGCTCCAGCAGTGTTGTGACCCTTTGTTCTTTTTGTGTGAGCTGTGCTGCATACGCCATGTCATAAAGCCCGCAGGAACCACAACTTCCAAAATGTTTACATGTCACATTTAAGCCTTTAATTACAATTAGGTATAATCGCAATGTCTAATTTAATTGAAATTTTATCAAAAAGGGTTTAAGAATGTCCATCTCTGTCGTCATTTTAGCAGCGGGAAAAGGCACCCGTATGAAATCTGATACACCCAAAGTGCTCCACGAAATCTCAGGAAAATCTATGCTCTTTCATGCCATTGATGCTGCCAAGGAGATCAGTGATGACATCACAGTTGTGCTCTACCACCAAGCCAAGCGCATCCAGGAACAGATAGAAGCACACTATAGCGGCATCCATTTTCATATGCAAGATGCCCAGAAATACCCAGGCACCGGCGGTGCGATGAAAGGTGTCAAAACACAAAATACGCGCACACTCATACTCAATGGAGATATGCCGCTTATCACCAAAGACTCACTCCTGGCACTGACTTCCGGGGATGCGGACATCAATATGTCGGTCATAAAACTGGATGACCCGTCAGGTTACGGACGTGTCATCATTGATGAAGAAAATGTCGTTGAGATCGTTGAACAAAAAGACTGTAATGAAAGCCAACTTGAAACCAAAACGGTCAATGCCGGCATTTACGCCGTGAACACGGAACTGCTGGAAAAGTACATTCCTGCTTTGGACAATGACAACGCTCAAGCAGAGTACTACCTCACAGATATCATCAAAATGGCTGTCGATGAAGGTAAAAGTGTACACCCTGTCTATGTAGAAGAAGAGGAATTCAAAGGTGTGAACTCAAAGCTTGACCTTGCCCATGCAGAAGAGATCATGCAAAAACGCATCAAAGAGCACTGGATGCAAACAGGGGTAAGCATGCGTTTGCCTGAGACCATCTACATAGACTCACGTGCGACCTTTGAGGGTGAGTGTATGCTGGAAAATGGTGTCAGCATCCAAGGCAATTCTCACATCATACGTTCACACATCAAAACCAACTCGATCATAGAAGATTCACATATCCAAGGTTCTTCTGTCGGTCCCATGGGGCGTGTCAGACCACAAACCAGGCTTGTTGACAGTCACATCGGCAACTTTGTGGAGGTCAAAAAATCTACACTCACCGGAGTCAAAGCAGGACACCTGGCCTACATTGGAGATGCAACCATTGGTGAAGGCACGAACATCGGTGCGGGGATGATCACCTGTAATTATGACGGCATGAACAAGTATGAAACACACATCGGCAAAAATGTCTTTATAGGCTCCGACACACAGATCGTGGCGCCTGTAAAGATAGAGGATGACGTGATCATTGCAGCAGGTACTACGGTGAACAAAAATGTGGAAAAAGGCTCTTTGGCTATTTCCAGAACAGACATGAAGACCATCAAAAACTTCTTTTATAAGTTTTTTGGGAAAAAATAAAGTATTGGACACAGAAATATGCACATAGACTTAAGCGGAAAGTCCATACTCCTAGGGGTAACAGGCAGCATCTCGGTCTACAAAGCCTGTGACCTCGCACGGCTCTTTGTCAAAGCAGGCGCATCTGTGCATGTGGTGATGACTGCGAGTGCAGAACGATTTGTCTCTGCGCTCACCTTTGAAGCACTGACACGCAATGCTGTACTTACAGACTCAAGTGAATCCTGGAGTTCGGACCTTAACCACATCGACATAGGCAAACGGTGTGATGTGTGCATCATCGCTCCGGCTACTGCCAATACCCTGAACAAACTGAGTCAGGGCATAGCAGACAACATCCTGACCCAAACCGTTCTTGCATTCCGTAAAAAAATGCTCGTAGCCCCTGCGGCAAATACCCAGATGCTGGCCAATGATTTTAGCGTCAACAGTCTCAATGTCCTTAAAGCCCATCACTACAGCATTATCAATCCTCAGGAAAAACTCCTTGCCTGCGGTGACATTGGTTCTGGTGCATTGGCAGAGCCCGAAGCTATTTTTTATGCTGTGGCCAGAGAACTTTTAAAAGAGTCATTCTGGGAAGGAAGGTCGGTAGTGGTCACCGGTGGCGGTTCACGTGAAAAGATAGATGAAGTACGCTACATCAGCAACTTCTCCTCAGGAAAAATGGCCAAAGCACTCTCTTTGGCACTTTACCTCAAAGGGGCAAAAGTACACTACATCACTTCCATGGGAAGCAGTGACTTGCCTGATGGCATACAGATCACACATTTTGAAGATGCGCAGGCACTTTTGGAGTCTACACAAAAAGCGCTCACTGACGCTAAGGCCCAAAGCGATCAGACAGCCTACTTGTTTATGGTCGCAGCGGTTGCAGACTTCACACCCAAAGACCCCCAAAAAGGAAAACTCAAAAAGTCTTCACTTGGGGATGCCTGGAATGTCGAACTCGTACAAAACCCCGATATACTCTCCACGTTGGACAGGTCAGGAATCAAGACCGTGGCCTTCAAAGCTGAAATGGACAGCAAAAAAGGCTTGGAGAATGCCAAAAACCTATTGGAGAAAAAGCGCGTAGATGCTGTATGCTATAACCTTTTGCAGGATGCCAAGAGTTTTGGAGGAGACGAAAATGAGATCACCTTCATCACACAAGACAGCCAAACCCACCTTGGACGGGCAGACAAACTCACACTTTCACAAAAGATACTCGAAGAAGCCAAAAAACTTGACAACACACAAGGGAATAAACAGTGAGCGATACGACACTCAAACACCTGGCCATCATCATGGACGGAAACGGCAGATGGGCACAGCAGCATGGACTGAAGCGTACCAAAGGTCATGAGGCCGGAGCGGAGACCATCAGGCAGATCACGACGTACTGCGCCAAACATAACGAGATAGAAACAGCTACGTTTTATGCCTTTTCTACAGAGAACTGGAAACGCCCCAAAGTTGAAGTGGAATTTCTCATGAAACTCCTTGAAAAGTATTTATCCAAGGAATTGAAGACCTATATGGAAAACGGGATACGTTTTCAGGCCATTGGAGAGATGAGTGCTTTTTCAACATCGCTGCAACAACGCATCAAAGAAACCGAGGAGAGCACCAGGGACAACACAAACCTCACACAGGTTCTGGCACTCAACTACGGGGGTCGTGCTGAGATCACCGCTGCTGTCAATCGACTGATCTCCCAAGGCAAAACACAGCTAAGCGAAGAGGACATCTCTTCAGCCCTGCAAACACCTTACACAGATATTGACCTGCTTATCCGCACTTCGGGTGAAGAGCGTATCTCCAACTTTCTGTTATGGCAGCTTAGCTATGCGGAACTACACTTCACGCCAACACTTTGGCCTGATTTTACATCCGATGAACTGGATGAGATCATCAACAATTTTAAACATCGATCACGACGCTTTGGAGGCCTGAAATGATAGAGTTAATCACTGGAAGTTTTGTATTTGTCCTAGGGATCATGATAGGGTCTTTTCTAAATGTGGTCATCTACCGCATACCCAAAAATGAAAGCATAGCCTTTCCTGCATCCAAGTGTCAAAGCTGCGATACACCGCTTAAATGGTATCACAATATCCCTATATTCTCATGGCTCTTTTTAGGGGGGAAATGTGGGTTTTGTAAAGCACCCATCTCTACACAGTACCCCGTGGTCGAGTTCATCACAGGTGTGATCTTTTTGACATTGTACATGAAACTTGGGCTGGTATGGTATTTTCCTTTTGTGGCACTCTCTTTTGCAGCACTTTTTGCCCTTGTGATGATAGACTTCAAGTATATGGCTGTACCTGATTCTGTGAATTTTGTTGCGCTGATTTTTGCACTTATCCAGCCTGCGTTTCTTGATGCACTGATGCATGCAGCCATAGCTGCCGGTGGTCTTTACCTCATTGGCCTGCTCTCTTCACTGCTTGCCAGAAGACAGGCCATGGGTGGTGCAGATGTCATCGTGGCAGGGACTATGGGGGCACTGCTTGGATTTCCAAACTTCTTTGTAGCCATTTTTCTCTCAGCGATCCTCGCAATGATCCCGGCATTGATCTGGAGAGAGAAAGGGGTACCCTTTGTACCGTTTTTGGCCTTAGCAACATTTATGGTCTACCTGTATGACTCACAGGCTACACAACTATTGGAAACCATCATCTATGGTTAGTGTCAAAGGATATATATCATCATACTTTACAAAAGAATTTTTGACGATATTCCTACCCTTTTTCCTCATAATCTCATTGGTTTTTCTGGTTAAGATTTCTTCTTTAACCTCTAAGATACAGTTATCATTTCCTGAGCTTCTGATACTTTATAGCTACTCTATTCCCGAGATCATCTTTTATACACTCCCTCTTTCTTTCATCACCTCACTCACAAATGTACTCATCAAACTTTCACAAGGAAATGAACTCATAGCACTCTACTCTTTGGGCCTAAAATCAGATAAAGTCTTACGCTCATTACTCTTTCTTGGCATACTTTTTTCTCTTCTCATGCTCGCTATCTCTTTTTTAGCTATGCCTTTGAGCAACCAACTGTATAAAGATATTAGAGTAACCAAGAGAGCAGAAACAAAACTTAATATTGTTCCGGGTAAATTGGGACAGAAATTTGGTGATTATTATATCTATGTCAAAGACAATAAAGAAGTTATATTTCAAGATATCGTGATCTACAATCGTACCGATAAAGATGTAGAACAGTTCTTTTCATCTCAAAGAGGGCAACTCAATAAAATAAATGGCACTACTTCACTTCTGCTAAAAGACGGATATGGTTATACTTATTCAAAAGATAAACTCCAACAAGCACAATATAAGAGTCTTGAAGTATATGATACCAGTCAAAGTAAATCATTTGAATTTGAAGATATCATTCACTATTGGGGTCAAATAGAAACCAACAATAAAAGACTGCATCAAGCTATGTTTCATATCTTTATAAGCTTGATCCCTCTCCTCTCAGTCTATCTGATCGCTTCATTTAGTATGATCAATCCACGATATCAAAGCAACCGTTCTTTCCTCATTATCTTTTTAACCGGTTTACTCTTTTACCTAATCGCATCTATATTTCAAAAATCAGGTAACTTTTATACTTTATCGATGATTATACTGGGTATCCTTATCCTAGGTAAGTGGCTCTTTAACAAACGTGTATCAAGGTATTTCTAAGATGAGAGTCAAAGCGGTTATTGCCTATGATGGTTCAGCCTACTATGGG
>CAYXZY010000077.1:0-6269 GCA_964469685.1 uncultured Sulfurovum sp.
GTATCTTCGATGAGATGATGGATCTGCATGGGAAGGTACACTTGATGACGCATAATCGGTTTGATCTGTGTTCGGAATTGATAGGTTAAAGTTTATTCGCTATACTGCATAAAATTTATCTAGGAGAAAATATGTCCGAATTAAAACGATTTAAACTGATCAACAAAATAGAAGGTATCTCATATATCATCTTACTTTTTGTGGCCATGCCGCTCAAATACCAGTTTGGTTACCCGATGGCCACCAAGATTGTAGGTATGCTGCATGGACTGCTTGTCTTTGCATTTATCTATCAGATATTTGAAGCGAAAAAAGAAGCCGGATTTACCTGGAAGGAGACCGGTCTTTATACCCTTCTTTCACTTATACCGTTCGGCTCTTTTTACACAGACAGAATACTGGCTAAAAAGATCGAAGAGATCGAAACTTCAAAAGTTACTGCATAAACACGTAAACAATGATCGCGTAGCGCGTAGCCTTTGCTACCGCTACGATCACCACGAACCACCAAAATCTATAATGCAGTACCCCTGCAACAAACGTCAACGGATCCCCTATCACCGGAGCCCAGGACAAGAGCAGTGACCAGCCGCCATAACGGCTGAAAATAGCTCTTGCCCGCTGCATTTTGTCATGCGGAAGATAGCCTTTGGACTCAAGATATTCCTCCCCTTTATAGCCTATCACGTAATTAAATACCGAACCCAGTGTATTGCCCACAGATGCAGCAGACCATAAAAGTATCGCATTGTATCCCTGTGAAAGATTGAGGTATAGTACCGCTTCACTGACCACCGGCAAGAATGTTGCTGCAAGAAACGAGAGTATAAAAAGTGAAAGATAAACCATTAGAGTTCAATAAACCGTATGCTTTCCTCATGCACCTGGGCGACCATCCCCTGACAGGCCAATGAAGGAAGAGAAATATAGTTTCCAATAGTCCGTGCCTGATGGAAATGCCCTTCTATGATCATATCCACCCCTTCATAGTGTCCAACTATCTTGGAGACATGCTTCTCAAACTCTTCATAGGGATGACAGATGTTTTTTTGTGCAAGTTTGTGCATACGGTCGTTAATGATCGCTTTTTCAAACGGTCTGAGCAACAACAGTGTTCCTTTGTTTCGTAATACCTTACAATACAATGTATATCCAAGTCCTGTAGCGTATTTGTCACCGTGTGAGAGGCCAACAGTCTTTGTCCCAAGCCTAAAACGTACAGGCTGTTCATCACGCGTATAGACGTTGGCATGAGGAAAGACCGTCTTAAGACAAAAATCATGGTTTCCTTCAAAATAATGGACCTCCATTTTCTCTGACAGGCGTTGTATCAAACGTACCGCATCCTCTGAAAAGGTACGGATATATGCATTGTGTCCAAAGAGAAGATCAAAATTATCTCCCATCAAAAATAACTGAGGTATCTCTATCTCCTGCGCGTCAATACGTTCAAGAATGCGTAGAAACTCCTCTCCATGATGAGGATAATGTGAATCTGCTATGAACAATGCTCCTTCGTGTATCTCTTTCACCTTATCCTCACTTCCTTCTAACGCTTTGCTAGGTCTTTCTTTGCTATTTTACTATGTCTTTCTTGTAACTGTGTGTTATAATGTACTCCAATCTGATACAAAAGGAGTACACATGCATTATCTTTCATCCATTGACAGATGTTCTCATACAGAACTTGAAAATGAACTGAAATATTTTTTTCATCGTCTTCACCATATCAAACAAAGACTCAAAAAAGAGAACTCAGCTATTGGTTACAATAGAACGCAACGTCATCGTTGCCAACAGAACCTACTCAATTTTGAGGTACTTGAACGTGACTTCTGTCAACTTTCCTATCAAGATGATCTTTACCATCTGTACAGGAAGGTACATCACTATGTCAAACTTGACCAAGAACAGCTTTTACATACCTTTTCACGGCAAATGATCACACCGACATCGCTGTTTATTGCACTTTAGGCTGTCTATTTTGCATTTTTGCAACTTTGGTTGCATTTTCCCATACAGGAGTTAGGGTACACTTTTCTTGTTGAGAGTAAGCCAAAAGTGTGTTCCTCCCAACAGGAAAGCACAGTGTGCCTACCACCAAAACATATAAAAAGGATAAAATCATGGAAAATACATTAAAAGAAAAATTGGAAAAAGTTGTCGAGCTTGTCAACAATGACATGGTCAATCCGGATATTGAGATCACTTACTGCATCCCTGAAGTAGCAGAAACAGCCAATGAATGTGATATCTCAGGAGATCCGTATATCGAAGTGACCTATATTGTCAACGGGACACACTCTCACAAACAAAAAATTCGTTTAATGAAAAAGTACCTTGAAAAATCTGCTGAAGATATTGCCAACCTAGTAACATTCAATATTGAACTGTTTACTTCAGAGATCGATTCTGTAGAATACAGCGGTGCATAAATAACACCTACCCACGAGGCGTCACACCTTCCTGGCAGGCTGCACTTTATGTGCTGCTGCCTGCACAAATGCTTGAAACAGTTTGTGTGTGTGCCACATATAAGGCATAAACTCAGGATGCCATTGTATCCCCGTCACAAAACGCTTTTCTCTATGTTCAATACACTGCGTAATGCCATTATGATCATAGGCCGCTATACTCAGCCCTTCACCTAACGCATCTATAGCCTGATGGTGCAAAGCATTTACTTTGAGTCTATGCGTATGGACGATATCAAACAGTCCTGATCCGGAAAGGACATCGATCGTTTTCATCGGATACACAGCCCTCTGATGCCTGCGCTTCAATACCATATCACCGATATGCTCAAAAAGTGTCCCCCCATAATACAGGTTGATCATTTGCATCCCTCGGCAAATCCCCATCACTGCAGCATGATTCTCTTCTGCTTGTTTCAGGAGTACCAGTTCCATACTGTCTCGTTTGGGCTCGATCCTGCTGATACTTTCATGCCCCGGACTGTCATACAATCCAGGATCTATATCCACACCTCCAAGCAGCAGTAAACCATCCATAGCCATATCTTTGTACTCGCTACCCGGATGCACGAACCGGGCATTGGCACCATGGGTTCGTAACAAAAATTTGCTCAAATGCCATGCACTTCGACTGCCTTTTGTCGAACCGCTCACAACGATCAGAGGTTTTTTTCGACCCAAAGCCGTACCTCTGCCATGAAACTGACTTTTTCCAATACAGAAAATGGTGAAAGAAGATAGTCCATTGTCTTTGTGCTTAATGTTGTAAGAGACGCGCTATCGTCCGCAAGCCGCTCTACCAATACCCAACTGTTCCATCCCTGACACACACACCATGTCTCTTCATCCACCCGTGAATCACATAGACGGTAATGATAGGTTGGACGTTTTCCGATCTTTTCATCAGGCAGGGCTTTTTTCACACGTGCTTCATCGATATAACACAACAGTGGAAGCAGATCCAATGCTCTGTTTCGTGTAGGATTGTACAGAAGGTAATCGTCTATGAACTGCTGCATATCAGGTTTATAGTCTTCAGAGAGCACCAAGATACGATACTCACTGTTAAAAGGATTGATATACGGTGTAATACGACGTGTCAGGTCAGGATCGATCCATTCCAAAAGGAAATCATACAACACAAAAAAAGCCTTCACTTCAGAAAGGATTTTCTCTATGTTCAATGATCTTACCTGAGGATTGATATGCATACCAAATGCATAGACCGGACTTGCTTTCGTACCCCTGGCACCCAGATGCCTCAATATCTCTTTGATCTTCTGTGCTTCTTTCAGGTTATCCATAGGCAAAGGCGGCGTTGTCACTTCATAAGGCACTACCGATTCACCTGCAGCGGCCACGAACTGTTCAATACTATCGATCATCTCTTCATCCAGTACGCCTTCGAGTCCTGCTTTTTTTACCCAGCTTTTCAGTATGGAATTCGCCAAAAACTGAAAATCGATCATCACGGTAAAGGTACCGTAGTGACTCTCTTTAAGTTTGTAGTGATACGGATTGATCATCTCAACAACGCCGCCATATTCACGTTGCAGCGCAGCAATACTCAACGCAATAGGCACATTGGCATACTCAAATTCAAATCCTGCATGTCGGAGATTTCCCCTATCATCTTTCAAGCAGACCGGAGGCAAAAACTCTGTATCTGCATAGTTATGCTGCATAGGAAACTCCTTCATCTAATCTCTTGTATTAAGGTGTAATCCCCATCATGCTCATCCGCTGCAGTGATATGTTGTATGTATGTTAATCTTCAGTGTAATCATCAAGGGCTTTAAAGCGGTGTTCCAGCGGATCAAATATCTCTACATCTCCAGTCTCTATATGATAGTACCATCCCTGTATATAAATGTTACCGCTCTCCAGTTCATCCTGTATGACCGGATAGGTCAGTAGGTTTTTAAGCTGCTCAATGATGTTGAACTTTTCAGTAGCGCGCAGAAGCTGATCTTCATTTGACTGCCCTATCATTGCCAATGCTTCAAGCTTGGCATTTTTCGCAAAGCTGAGCCACCAGTCGAGATGTTCAAGCTTTTCATCAGGCGCATGGTTCTCATAAAGTGCATGACAAGCACCGCAATGGGTATGACCACATACGATGATATCTTCTACGTGCAGATGCGCTACAGCATATTCTATGGATGCAGAAACAGCTGTACCGTCTTTGTCGTGCTGGTATGGAGGTACGATGTTCCCAACATTGCGATCGACAAATATGTCACCTGGGTCTGTACCCGTAATGATATTGGGAACCACCCTGGAATCACTACAGCCTATAAAAAGGGTTTTGGGACTCTGCCCTTTTTCGACCAGTTCCCTATACTTTTTTGCATAGTCTTTACGATGCTTTACTTTGTAATCTTTATAGCTTTTTGCAAGTCTTTTTAAGTGTTTCTCTTTATTTATCATTCCCACTCCTTATACAATGATGCTACAGCTATAGTATATCACTTTCACTCACTCAATGTCTAGACTTACCGGGCAATACCTCGCCCTTTTGCATCATACCATTTTGCAGTCATGCATCGCCAAGAGTAGCTTAGGGCATGTAGGGAATCGAAGGGATACCCATATTCTCATCATATCCGCACATGAGGTTCGCAGCTACCAGTGCCTGGGAACTTGCGCCACGCAAGAGATTGTCTATGGCGGAAGAGACAAAAAGTGCCTTACCGTTACGTGCAGCGAAGATATCACAGAAGTGGGTTCCTGCTGTGCTTTTGATGTCTACCGGTGTCTCGCGTATACGTATGAACGGATCATCTTTATACTGTGCTTTGAGTACTTCAAGCGGATCGATATCTTCTTTGAGTACACCGTAGACCGAAACCAGTTCACCGCGTGTTGCAGGAATGAGATGCGGCACAAAGTTAACCTGCATCTTCACGCCATGGATCTTTTCTATCTTTTCTGCGATCTCAGGGGCATGGCGGTGCTTGAGCGGGTTATAGGCAAAGATGTTTTCATTGATATTGACAAAGGTATTCATCTCTGTAAGTTTTTTTCCTGCACCACTGACCCCTGACTTTGCATCGACAAAAAGAGGACTGCCTGCATCCAGATAAGGGACAAATGGCAAAATGCCCAAAAGTGTCGCTGTAGGGTAACACCCCGGTCCTGCTGCCAGGTTCGTCTTCTTGAGTGCCTCACGGTAATACTCTACCAGTGCATACACCGAACTGTCTAAATTCTCCTTGTCTTCATGTGGGCAATAGTTTTCTTCGTAAGCTTCCAAGTCTAAACGATAATCTGCAGAAAGATCTACAACTTTTACACCCTTTTCCAACAAACCTTTGGCAAAGCCCATAGATGCTTTGTGTGGCAATGCCAAAAAGACAAGATCACAACGCTGAGCGACAGTATCTACATCTGCTTTTTCAACAGGTAGACTAATGACATCAACTAGAGAAGGATGTAACTCTTCAAGGCTGATGCCACCTTGTGTAGTAGCCAAATATGTAAGCTCAAAGCCATTATGTGTGACTAGCATTTTTACAAGTTCTAAGCCAGTGTACCCACTTGCACCTACGATACCTACGTTTACCATCTTTTTTCCTTATCAATAATGGTGGAAAAATCCACCCTACAATCATCATATATTACGTAGGGTGGGTTTACCCACCACAAATAATCAATTTAAATTAATTTCAACATACGATACATCTTCTATATCATACCTACGTTTTCCAGAAGGTAAAGTAATCTCTACTTCATCCCCTTCTTCTTTTCCTAACAAAGCTTTCGCTACAGGTGACTGAAAAGAGATAAGTCCTA
>CAYXZY010000078.1:0-6266 GCA_964469685.1 uncultured Sulfurovum sp.
TTGTTGTGGTACCGAAGATCACATCTGCATCTTCATCTGCACTTTCATAGATGATGTCCATGGCTTCCGAGATACCATTGAGCGGATAGTCGGGGTGGATGTCAAACTGTACCAGTACACCCATGGCACCATCAATAGAGATATTGTCAAGGAGTGGAGACTCTATGGCCATTTTTGCTGCATCATAGGCTGCTGCTGCACCCGAACTGTACCCGGTACCCATAAGTGCGAGACCTCTGTGGTTCATCACTGTTTTCACATCGGCAAAGTCAAGGTTGATATCGTTGTCACCATGTGAAAGAATCACTTTTGAGATGCCACCCACTGCCTGTGCAAGGATGTCATCTACCATTCTAAAGCTTTCTTTGATACCAAGGTTCTTCTCTACAATAGAGAGCAGTTTTTCATTGGGTACCACGATAATGGAATCACTCTCACGTTTGAGTTCTTCAAGACCTTCTTTGGCAAGCTTTGTTCTTTTGCGTCCTTCAAACTTGAACGGGCTTGTTACGATAGAAACTGTCAAGGCACCAATCTCTTTTGCAGCTTGGGCAATGATCGGCGCGGCACCTGTACCTGTACCGCCACCAAGACCCGCAGAGATAAAGACAATATCTGAACCGTCTATCATCTCTTTGATATCTTCAAAGCTCTCAAGTGCCGCTTCTCTGCCTTTGTCAGGCACCATGCCCGCACCCAGTCCTCTGGTAGCATTGATACCCAGTTGCATTTTGTAGGGTGCCAGTGAACTGTCCAAGGCCTGTGCATCTGTGTTCGCTACGATAAGGTCAATACTGTGTATACCTTCGGCTATCATGTGGTTGATCATGTTGCCGCCTCCGCCACCGACACCGATAGCTTTAATCTTGGCGCCATTGGTATGGCATTTTGTTTCAGTGATTTCTATTTCAAACTCTTCCATCTCTTCCCCTTTGTGTGTGATTTGTGTATGTATCCATTAAAAAAGCTGCTTTGCCCAGTTAGCAAACTTTTTTATTGGATTGTTGTTTTCTTCAGAAATGTCCGGCAGGTCATCAAAAGAAAACGATTCCGAATCTCCAGTCTTGGCAGACTGTTTCTTCTCCTCTTTTGGCTCTTTACGTGTTTTACTTAGTTTGATATCTTCAACTTCTTTAATGGTATTGGGTATCTTGATATCGCTCAGGTTCTCTTCTACCACTTCTTTGGAATGAAGCAACTCTTGTTGGAAGTCTATTTCATATTGTGTATGGTGACCGGCTTTATACAGGAGCAGGCCGATCACAGTTGAAAAGGCCGGATCCATAAGCTCCTCGAAGATACCTTCGATCTGACCACTCGGTTTACCTATACGTACAGGCATAGCAGGGAAAATAGACTGTGCCAGTTCCCTGATACCTTTGAGTTTTGTCATTCCTCCTGTAAGAATGAGCCCTGCACCTATTTGCTCTTTGAGCGCTGACTTCTCTAAAGATTTGGCCAAAATAGTCAAAGCTTCCTCAACGCGAGAGAATATAACAGAATGCACGATCTCAACAGAGACACCGTTTCTGTTCTCTTCGTCTCCGATGATAGGGAGTTCTATGATCTCATTGCTTGTTTCTATCAGGTTTCCGTGGCGTATTTTGACATTTTCTGCAATCTGTAGAGGTGTATGCAGTGCCATGGAGAGGTCATTGGTAATATGGTTGGAACCTACACCGAGGAAATCATTGTATCGAATGGAATTACCGGTGTGGATGACAAGGTTGGATGTCTGTCCGCCCAGATCGATCACAGCGACCCCTAGCTCTTTTTCATCTTCATCCATAGTTGCAATGGCCGAGGCATATCCGGAAAGGACAATGCCGTCTATCTCTATACCGGCTGAGCGTACGGCTTTTTTGAGATTGGACAGGTTGGATTTCTGTGTCATAATAATGTTGACATCCACTTCCATACGTGAAGCGTTCATACCGAACGGATCTTCTATAAAATCCTGGTCATCAACCCTAAAGTTGTAAGGGAGTACATGGATGATCTCATATTCATTGGGGACATTTGCATTGTAAAGTGCCGTTTGCATGACACGGTTGATCTCTTTAATGGAGATGTCTTTGTGCGGTATGTTGACAATACCTGTGGAATTCAGGCTCTTGGCATAGGCATTGGAGATAGATACGGTCGCAGAGGTGATGTTTGAGCCGGAAATCCTCTTGGCATCAGATACGGCTTTTTTGATGGACTTTGAAGCAAGTTCAATGTTCGTAATGGCACCTTTTTTGATGCCTTGGGATTTGGAAACACCATGACCCTGTATGTTGACAGTGCCATTTTCAATCTCAGCTATGATGGCACATATTTTCGTTGAACCGATATCTATAGCTAAAACTGTTTCACTCAATTTATCAGTCCTCCCATAAAGACTTTAGTAGGGTACTTTTTATCTAATGTTTCCAAGAGATTGGCTTCAAAGGTTTTCTTCTTCAGCTCATCAGCGGTTTGCTTTATCACATCTGTCTGATTTTCATCAGCAGATAACAGTTTTTGTTCTACAATGTTGTAAACGACAACTTTATCCATCACGCTTATGATACCCTTTTCTTTATTAGAAGTAAATAGTTTTTGTAAAAATTGTAAACTTTCTTCCGGATTTAAAGATTTTAGGTTGTCACGTTTTTGTAAAGTAAGAAAATCTGACTCCGTAAAGTCTGCTGTGTCACCTTTTGTCAATGTTGATTCCGCAAGGGCTAAAAGGGCTTCTTTTTTAGCTTGTTGTGCATACAGGTCTGCCACCTGTGATCTGGCTTGTTCGTACGTCATAACCTGTGGTTCTTTGATGGCATTGATCTTGATGGTGACATATTGGTCGCCCGCAATTTTTGGTTTCAGAATGTCTCCGGCAGACTTGCTTTCCAGGCTGTTCCAGATAGCCGGGTTTAACTTGAGATCACCCAGAGGAAGTTTGATGTTCTCTGAACTCTCTAACGTACCTTTTTTGAATGCAATGTATGCTTTTTGGGCAGTTTTTTTCGTTTTCTTAAGTTTCAGATCATTGGTGACAGCTGCTTTTGCTTCGTCAAATGTCAGTTGTTTGCCTTGGGCATTTGTGTAGTTGAAACTGTTTGTATCATACTGGTTTTTTAACTCATCTTCTGTGACTTCAGCTTCATTGCTGGGTGTCCAAACCAAAGACAGGTCATACTCTTTTTTGGTCATATACTTCTCATTGCTGTTCTCCCAGAATGCTTTGATCTTTGCTTCATCGGGGGTATAGCTAACATCAGACGCTGTCAACACTTTGTAGGCAATTTTGTCAGATACATTCATGGCAGCACCAACGGACTCTACTTCCAGAGGCAGTGCATCAGCCAGAAGCAGTTTAAGTGTTTTGTTGATGGTGACCTCTTCTTTAAGCGTGGCTTCAAAATCTTTGGCCTTCAGTCTTTGGGATTTCAGATATGCATCATAGATCTCTTTGTTAAAGACACCGTCCTTTTGAAAACCTTTGATCTGTTTGAGTGCAGACATCAGTTCTTCATCTGATACGACGATCCCGAAATCTTTTGCCAAGTTGAGTACTTTGGCCTGAGTGGCTATTTGTGCAAAGGCTTGTTTGATGAGTCCCATCTCCTTGGCCTTTTGCTCATCAAGCTTGCCTTGGAGCATTTGGTTGTATTGGTTGTAGAGATTACTGTAGACCATATTGAGTTTTGATTGTTTGATCTCAATGTCACCGACCTTGGCCACATTTCCTGCTTTTGAGCCAAAGTTATAACTTCCCCATCCTACAAAACCTGCACCGATAAATGCTATGGTTGCTATCCAGATTGTCCATACGAGATACTTATTGTGTTTTTGCATCCAACTAATCATGTTTTATCTACCTTCTATCAAAAAATTTGTGTATTATTCTACCTAAATAAACTTGCGGTAAGATGCATGAAAAAGAGGACAATATGAAGAACAATAGTACAATAATGGCACGCGACCTTGAAGTGATCTGGCATCCGTGTACACAGATGAAAGACCATGAAACACTTCCTCTTATTCCTGTGAAGTCAGGAAAAGGTGTGTATTTGTATGATTTTGAGGGTAATGCATATATAGACGCCGTAAGTTCATGGTGGGTCAACCTTTTTGGCCATGCAAATGAGCATATCAATGCGAAGATAAAAACGCAGCTTGACACCTTGGAGCATGTGCTTTTGGCAGGGTTTACACATGAACCTGCCGTAGAGCTTGCACATAAACTTGTCAACCTTACGCCTAAGACACTTCAAAAAGTATTTTATGTTGACAATGGTTCTTCCGCAGTTGAAGCAGCCCTTAAAATGAGTTATCACTACCACCTGAACAAAGGAGAGTGTAAACCGGTTTTTCTTTCTTTGTCAAACTCCTATCATGGTGAGACCATCGGTGCGTTGAGTGTGGGAGATGTGGCACTATATAAAGAAACGTATGAACCATTGCTTATTGCCAACGAGCAAGTACCGGTACCTAAAGACCAGAGTATAGAAGCATCCGTTGAAGCACTTGAAGGCTTGGAGAATGTGTTAAAAGAAAAGTCCGATAAGGTCGCCGCACTGATCATTGAGCCGTTGATTCAGGGTGCAGGAGGGATGCATATGTATCATCCTGCCTATTTGAAAGGTGCCAGAGAATTGACAGAACAATATAATGTACACCTCATTGCAGATGAGATCATGACCGGTTTTGGACGTACAGGAAAGATGTTCGCCTGTGAACATGCGCAGATTTCACCGGACTTCATGACACTTTCCAAAGGCTTGACCGGCGGGTATTTGCCGCTTTCTGTTGTGATGACCAGTGATGATGTATATACGGCTTTTTATTGTGACTATAATGAACACAAGGCATTTTTGCATTCACACTCATACACAGGCAATCCGCTTGCCTGTGCTGCAGCATTGGCAACCCTGGAGATATTTGAAGAGAATGATATTCTGGGTGAAAATGAGAAGAAACAACACTATATTAAAGATAAGCTTCAGAAATTCGCTTCACTGCCAAATGTAAAAGAGATCAGACAGCAGGGCATGGTCACCGCCATAGAATTAGAAGGATATGATGCCAAGGAGCGTATAGGCCTGAAAATATATGAATATGCGCTCACACAGGGCGTACTGCTTCGTCCATTGGGGCATGTGATCTATTTTATGCCTCCCTATGTGATCAGCTATGAAGAGATAGACACCATGATAGAAGTAGCCTACCGGGGGATACAAAAGCAACGCTAAGATGGCAGGCTGTCAGGGTTATCGTTTGAAAGCAGAAAAGAAACCTTGATTGTGTTTGCGTATTTTTTCATAATGGCCGATGGCTCTTTGTATGCCAAGATCCATCGCTTCTTTGTAGAGTGCTTCAGCTTTTTTCTTGTCTTTTGTGATACCCACGCCGCTTTCATAAAACTGTGCCAGATCACAAATGGCTTCGGGGTAGGAGTCGTTCATTGCCAGGCGGTTAATGAGCGTAAAGGCTTCAGCCAGATTTTTTTGCAGTATATCGCCTTTGTAAAGTGCACGTGCCAGCCTAAATTGCGCATATTTTGATTCTGTTGCGCCGGTAATGAGAAGCAGCTGGGCTGCTTCATCTTTGTTGGATGCGCTTAGTTTGTCAATAAACGTCAGCATCTCTTCTATCTCTTGTTCGGAGTACCCTTCGTTTGCAATTTTGAGTAACCATGCATCGACTGAGGCAAAAGAGCCGTTACTGTCGTCTACCGGCGGGTATTGATTGCACATATTTTTAAATTTTTGGTCTATATAGGAGATAGCTTTGTATTGACCGGAAGGTTTGCTTTGGTCTGCAGGGATTTCGATCTGCTCACTGTCACTTGGCAGATGAGGTTGTGCTGGCTGAATACTATCTTCCGGTGCAGTCTCGTTTAAATGTTTTTTGATGAAAGCTGCTTCATCCATGTCATCTAAAGGCTCTTTAAAAAAATCATCCTGCGCATTTTTTTCCAGTGTTTCCATATCATTCAGTGGCAAGGTATGTGTTTTAGGTTCCTGTATATCCTCAGCTAAATCAAAAAACGGATCTTCCTGTAATGGGATGGTAGCATTGCCGGTATCGGCGGACAGGTCTTCCGTGGTATCTACTTTGAAAAATGTATCTTCCTTCTCAGCAGAAATGTCTAACGCAATGTTGTCACGTAAAACATCCTGGGCTTCTACATTTAAAAGAGAATCATAATTGATGGACTCAGAGGACATTTTTTTCGGTGCCGGAGCGATGTCTGCAAAATCATCATAGTTTATATCTTCCATTTTGCTTTCTTGGGA
>CAYXZY010000079.1:0-6223 GCA_964469685.1 uncultured Sulfurovum sp.
GTATCACCCGGCCATTCGCGTCTGAAGCCGTCTACTTTGCTTTTATTGGTCGCATCTACGGCTATAAAGGGTTCCAGTGTGACATCCCTGCTTGCATCCATGTTATTTGTGACACGCCATATAAGCATATAAGGATCATCTATATCATTATTGGCAGCGTCGACTATGATGAGTACTTTGATATGAGAAGCCAAACCTTTTAGTTTTTTTATGAGCTTTTGCAGAGATTTCTTTTTGTCTACAGTGATGACACATACCGGGTTCTTGGTATGGGTAAAGTACTGCTTTAACCCTTTTACGCGTGGTTGTATCTCTTGTATTTTGCCCAAAAGTGTTGCATCATCCAGGGCTTGTTCTACTCCGAATTCAACTTCTTCGCCTGTCACGTCAAGCCCTAGTTTTCCGCCAACAAACTGTTCTTGGGATGAATGGTCCAAATGATCCACGATCCCTTTGGTGACAAATACCCTGTCAGGACTTAAACGATTGAGTATATATTCTGTAAGTGCTTCACTCTCTTCCAGCTCGGGGGCATCTTCATTGACAAAAACCGCATGCTTGACGAATGACATCTGCCCTACACCCCAAAAGGCATGCATGAACTGCATAGCATGTCCTTTGTACAGTGTTTTCATCTTTGCCAGAATCAGGTTATGGAATACCCCGTTTTCAGGCATATTGTAGTCTATGAGGTCTGGTGCCATAGGTTTAAGCATGGGTAAAAATACTCTCTCGGTCGCCCATCCCATATACTTGTCTTCAAGCGGTGGCTTACCTACGACTGTGGCTGCAAACACCGGGTTCTTTTTCATGGTGATCGTCTCTACTTCCATCACAGGAAATGGCTCTTTTAGCGTATAATACCCTGTATGGTCACCAAAAGGTCCTTCAGTCTCCATCTTTTCAGGATCGACAAACCCTTCTATGACAATGTCAACATCCCTGGGAATATAGATATCATTGGTGATGGATTTTACCAGCTGTGCGTTTTTATTTCTCACAAATCCATAAAGCAGCATTTCAAACATCCCGTGAGGCATCGGTGCCTGTCCGCACCAGATATACAGCGGATCCCCGCCTATGGCTACGGTCACGGGCATTTTTTTACCGGCTTTTTGGTACTGGTCAAAAAAATGTGAGGCATCTTTATGGATCTGCCAGTGCATCCCTAGCCTGTTTTTGTCATATTGCTGTAACCGGTACATGCCCAGGTTTTGCATCGTACCGTCAAGGCTTTGGGTATATACTTGTCCCATGGTGATGAATGGACCGCCATCCCCTTCCCATGTTTTCAGAATAGGAAGTATGTCAAGATCTACCTGTGGTTTGGGAAAAATGACTTCTTGACATTCTCCCTTGAAATGCATACGCTTTGGAAAAACATTTTTGAGTGAAAAAAGTTTAGGCAACATGGCAAGTTTGGCTTTAAGGCCTTTGGGAGGTTTGAGTTTCAAAAGTTCATCTATACCTTCAGCGATCAAGTCAGGATGCTTGCCGAATATCTCTTCTGTAAGCGCTTTGTTCGCAAAAATATTCATCAGGACAGGTATCTCATACGCCAAACCTTTTGCTTTGCTAATGGGTCTTGTAAAAAGGATCGGCTTTGAATCATCTCTTTTCACTTCAATGTATGCCACATGAGGGATCTCCAATTCAACGTCCAAAGGCTCGTCTATGATCTTCAAATTGCCATTTTCCTTAAGCCACTCTACTACGTCTTGCATGTTACACCTTTTTGTACTGAATTATGAGCACCCCTTGAAACGCTGCATACACATCATGGCTTTGCCAATGTGAGATTTTGTCTAAGGCTTTCTGATTCCAGCCCGGAGAAAATCCAGTGATGTGATACTTATCCAGCTTTTTAGAGGTATTCTTATCTATAATTATCAAAAAAATAGATCATAAAGTCATGATTTACCGATTGATTATGATATCATATATACAATAGAATAGATTAAACAAAAGGTAAAGCTTTATGTCTTGGTTGAAAAAATCCCTTATTCACTTTGCTGTCATTACTGTTTTTATACTCTTGCTTATTGTATCTATCCCCATTTATTTTTTCTATACGGAACAAGGCAACAAGAATTTTAGCAAATTTATCTCCTATTCAGCAAGCAAAAAAGCAGGCTTTGACGTGGATATCAAATCTTTAAATCTGAATGATTATCCTTACATTTCAGCAGATATCCTCGTTGATCAAAAATACAAAGTCTTTATAGACGGCTTTATCCATGACCTTGGCGATCGCAGTTTCGATCTGAACTATACGATCAAGAGTCACGCTATCCAATATGATATCATACGGGTCAACGGTACGGTTGATATCAATGGTACACTAAAAGGAAAGAAACGACTTATGCATATTACAGGTGCAGGAAGTTTGCTTGATGGGAATGTAAGCTATGCCTTGAGTAAAGAGCGGAAAGTCTATAAAGACATTGATCTAACCTATCATGATATCAATGCTACCAAGCTGCTCAAACTCCTGGATCAAGATCCACTGTTTAACGGGAAATCCAACGCCCACCTGCATTTTGATCATTTTGAGAACAAAAAGAAAAGAAGAAAAGGAACCATAAGACTGAGTGTCCTGGGCAATAATTTTAATGGACACATCACAGATGTCGACCTGAATGCCACCATGACTGACAGCATCCTCAACTTTGACATGGATGCAAATACTACTGACCTTGCCCTTACATTGACTCAAGGCAGCTATGATCTTGACAAGAAATATGCCCAGGCAAAGTTCGATCTCAATGTCTCCGATCTGGGTACATTTGAGAAAGAACTCGGTGAAAAATACTTTGGTGAGTTCCTCACAAACGGCGTGATCATCTATGATGATCACATCTATGCAAAAGGCATGTCCAAGAGTATGGGCGGGCTACTGTCGTTTGACTACAATGATACACTGCTTCAGGTAAATCTCAAAGACATTCCATTCAGCTCGATCATGAAGAGGATAGATTTTGACGCTCCGCTGGAAGCAAAAACAAACGGGGACATCATTTACGATCTTGAAAAGAAAGAAATGCAAAGCAAAATAGTTCTCCTTGAAACCAAAGTGCTGCCTTCAGACCTTAGTGATACACTCATGAAAAAGTTTGATTATGATATTCTTGGTGAAACTTTTACACAAAGCAGCATTGAGGTCTCTTTAAAAAACAAGGTGTACACCTCCAAGGTCATACTGGCCAATGACAAAAACCATTTGGTGCTCAAAGATACCAAGTTTGACACCAAAAAGAAGATCATCGATACCTACATGGATCTCAAGACACCTGTGCATTTCCTCAAAGGGAATGTATTTGCACGGATCGATGACTATATCACCAGAGATATCTACTTGAAATTTGATGGCATTGCTGAGAAATACTATGCTGTGAAGCTGGATGGATTGTTTAATGAAGACCTGATCAATATGGACTATGCGATTCAAAGTCATCGTTTTCCAAGTCATATACTCACCATAGAAGACAATGTAAGTATCCGAGGTCATATCAATGGTCCGCTTACCCACCTGCGTGTAAGAGGCAAAGGAACAGCCCTCAATGGTGAGATACGTTTTGATGCTGTCAAAAAGTCAGACCATTTGGAAAATGTCAAGTTACGTATGAAGCAGATCCATGCACTGAAGCTCTCTACCCTTCTTGGCTATCCTGATCTGCCCTATGGTAAAGCAGATATAAATGCAAGTTTTTCTACCCTCAGCCAAGATGCTTATGATGGCACCATAGACTATGTACTTCGCGCAGCCCATTACGATACACTTCCTTTAACGCTCAAGGCGCATGTAGAAGGAAATGAAAAAACACAACATTTCAACGCACAGATCCGGCTTGCCAATGCAGACATTAACCTCAGTGAAGGTGTAAGGGATGGCAGCAGCAGTCTGGCAAATGCCTTTTACACTGTTGACACAAAAGACCTGACACAGCTTGAACCCATGCTGGGCGCAAGATATATGGGTGCATTTTTTTCCGTGGGGAACATCAGCTTCAAAAACAGCTTTCAAATACGCGGTATAACCAAATCTTTTGGGGGTATGATCGACTATCTCTATAAAAATGATATGCTTATCATAGATATAGAACGCAGTTCTCTTCAAAAACTATTGGCTTTATTTACCACAGAATCACTCTTGGATGCTACGGCTATTGGCAATATAAATTATGACTTCAATAAAAAGCTCCTGCTTGTTGATTCTAAACTTAAAAATGCGCGCTTTCTTCCCAGCAGACATGTCGACAAGCTCTTTAAAACGACCGGTATCAACCTGCTGAGAGAAACCTTTGATCAATCAAGCCTGCATGCGCGCTTTCAAAACAAGGTTCTGCTTGGAAACCTCATTCTGCAAGGAAACACTGCCCATTTCTATTTGAACAACATCAAACTGGATTTCAATGATAAAATGTTCAATGCTCTTTTTGATCTCAATATGCAAAGACAGGAATTTACCGGGAGGATTTATGGTAAATTTGATAAACCCAAATTTAATCTCAATATGCAAAAACTGCTGAAGTACCAAATGAACAAACAACTCGATACCTATATGGGAGAAGGCAACAGAAAAATGATGGAAAGTATGCCTATGGGTGGCACAGCCAAAGATATGGCTACAGACATGGGCGGGGGCTTCATGGACATGTTCTTTTAACCTTGTTATGCTATGATATATGAAATAGCTAGATAAGGTTTTACTTGAATATATCGATCATTTTAAAGTACCTCGTCTTTCTCATCATTCTACTATCTATTGTCTTTTCCTATCTCTTTTTCACAGCAGCAGGCAACACGCTGACATATCACTACTTGGGAAAACTCTTTAGTGAAAAAACCGATCTTGACATCAAAGTGCGCTCCATCAATGCCCATGACTTCCCTCATATTACAGCCGTCATGAGTGTAGACAAAAAAGCAAAACTTGTTGTCAAAGGTGAAATTGGATTGACCACACTGGATATCAACTATACATTTTCAAGTGATACGATCTGTTATGAAGATTGTATGATCGTTGATGATCTACACATAGACGGGCACGTCACCGGCAGGTATGACAACATGTATGTTACGGGAAAAGGCAATATCCTTGAAGGAAACATAGCCTATGAAACCATCAAACGTACAGACAGTATTGAAAACTTACGTGTTAGGGCTAAAGATTTCAACTCCACGAAGCTTTTTAAACTGATGGACTATGAAACACTGATTCACGGTCCTGCCAACCTTACGCTGCATGTGGCCCATATGGACGAAGATCATAAGGAGGCCAACTTCAGCTATGATGTTCATGACAATAATTTTTCAGGCATTCCATTAAACCTCTATGCCAAGGTGCATATAGAAGACATGAAGCATGATTTTAACATAGATATGACCGCTCCCGGTCTTTCTCTCAAGATCACCGACGGGGCATACGAGCAAGACAAAAAACGTGCCCATGCCCTCTATGCGCTCAATATCAAAGAACTGGCAGCTCTCGAAACACTGCTGGGATACAAATACCTAGGAGAGTTCAATGCAACAGGAGAAGCACACTTTGATACATACCTCACCGTCACAGGCAAATCAGACAACTATGGCGGGGCACTTGACTATATATTTGAGAGGGATGGGTTAAGCATTGGACTAAATGATGTCTCCTTCAGGTCTTTTACAGGCATTTTTCCTTATCCGTCTATACTTGATGCCAAAGTAAGGGGGAATATCTACTATAACTTTATCAGAAAAACAGTGATCGTAAATACAAAACTCAAAAATACCCAATTTATAGACTCCCAATTTTCCAGGAACTTTTATAAAAAGTCACGCCTTGACATGACAAAGGAGACGTTTAAAGAATCCTTGTTTGATGCGGGGTACTATAACGGGATATTCACAGCTGATGTCAAGCTGGGCAGCGGCAGTCAACGTGCTTTTCTGACCCATGCCATCATCAATACCAATACAGAATCGATCCACACCTATTTTGACTTTAAAATGCAGGACAAACTGTATAGAGGCAAGGTATCCGGTGCCTACAACAACCCAACAGTTGAGATCAATCTGCAAGAGGCACTGGAATATCAGGTGGCAAAATTGTTTGATAAAATCATCGGTACGAAAAACAGACAAAATGCCAGTAAAATGCTAAAGACCATGCCGATGGGAAACCCCATAAAAGAAGCCGTGTCCAGATCTGCAACATCTGTGATTAAAAAAGTTTTAAAAATAA
>CAYXZY010000080.1:0-6167 GCA_964469685.1 uncultured Sulfurovum sp.
CCAGCCATCCCCGTCTGGCCTGATAGACACCGTATTTCATGTAGTGCAAAGAGGCAACATTGTGTGCATCGGTCGATATAGCGAAACGTACTCCGGACTCTTTTGCCCTCTGGCTGTATATATCATTCAGATCAAGCCGTTTTGGCTGGGCGTTGATCTCCAGAAAACAGCCTCTTTGTTTTACGCCCTCAAAAAGCTGTTTCATATTGACCTTATAGGGTTCTCTTTGTCCTATGAGCCTGCCTGTAGGATGGGCAAGTATATTGAAACAGGGGTGATCCATCGCTTTGAGTATGCGCTGTGTCTGCATCTTTTGGGAGAGGTTGAACTTCTCATGTACCGCACCTACGACAAGGTCGAGTTCGTTTAGGACTGAGTCCGGCAGTGCCAAAGCACCATCTTCGAGTATGTCTACTTCCATTCCTTTGAGGATGGTAATGCCTTTGAGTGCAGCATTGATCCTGTCTATCTCTTCAAGCTGTTCCCTTAGCTTCTTTTCATCCATACCATGCACAATGCCCATATGCTCGGAGTGGTCGGTCACGGCAATGTAGGCGTACCCTTTTTGTTTTGCAGCCTCTGCCATTTCCATGACAGTGTTCTGTCCGTCACTGTACCCTGTATGCATATGCAGATCACCCCGGATCTCTTCTTCTGTGATGAGTCTTGGGAGTGTGCCGGCTTTTGCTGCCCTGTGTTCCCCCCTGCTCTCACGGAGTTCAGGCTCAATGTAGTCCATTCCTACAGACCTGTACACTTCCTCTTCTGTCGCCCCTGCTACCTTTACTTCACCTTTGAAAACACCGTATTCATTGACTTTCATACCCATATCTCTTGCCATGATCCTGATGGCGATATTGTGAGACTTTGACCCTGTAAAGTAGTGCAATGCAGCACCGTAACTTTCTTTTCTCACACATCTCAGATCTACCTGCAGGTCATTGTGTAAGATCACTGTTGATCTTGTATCGCCATGAGATACGACTTCTTTAATGTCAGGATATCTTACAAAATGATCTACAAGTTGTGCCGGATCTGCAGATGTGGCAAGAATGTCAAGATCGCCCACTGTCTCTTTTCTTCTTCGGAAACTCCCTGCAACGATGACCTGTAAAGCTCCCTTGAAGTGCTTCAGATAGGCTTCAAGTGCCTCAGCATAAGGTTCGGCAACTGAGTACATGAAACGTTTTCCCTCTTTTTTTGCCAGCAGTGTACCTTTGAGGATCTTGTTCTCCAGTTTTTCACTAAAGCCTTTGAGCGCACTGATCTGATGTTCCTCGGCAGCCTTCCTCAACGCTTCAAGTGACGATATGTTGAGTTCATTGTAAAGCACTTTGGCTCTCTTGGGGCCTATGCCCTCTACTTTCAGAAGATCAAGAAGATGGGGAGGGAAATCGTGTTTCAGCCTTTCAAGCATTGAAAGTTTGCCGGTTTTGATGATCTCTGCTATTTTTAGCGCGATATGCTCCCCGATCGTTGGTATCTGGGAGATATCTGCACCCTCTTCTACCATTTTCCTCAGATCAGTACCAAGATTTTCTATGGTACGGGCGGCATTACGGTAAGCCCTTATCTTAAACGGATCCTCACCTTTTATCTCCAACAGATCTGCCAGCTGATCAAAGACAGAAGCGATCTCAACGTTTGATATGATCATACAAAGCCACCTTTCATGTTTTTGTGCAACTACATAAAGTTCATTGGGGTGTATAGCTAACTTTATCAACCCTGTGCTGAGAGTATCCTTTATGTACGATATAGAGAATTGGTACTGAGCAATGGTCAAGATGGTGACCTCACAGTTGTTGAACATTATGCAAAAATATTTACTTTCAATTAACACATAAAGGCTATAATGTGAGTAACTAAAGACCAGTAAAACAGAGGAGTTTCCGTGACACCACAAGAACAAGAAATTAAGAAAATGCGATCAGAGATCAAAAATGAGGTACGTTTAGCTTTTAAAGCCAATATGAAGATCTTTGACTGGGATATCCCTGAGAATGATGACAGAAAATCTGCAGAGCTTATCATTGAGGTGATGCAAGAGGCGATAGATGAACTGAAAGCAGAGATCAACAATGGCGATTTTAACCAATATTAGGATGGATAACCATGAGTCAAAGTAACTTAAAACATTTAGAAACGATCAAAGAAAATATAGACAAAACCAATGCGCTGAGCGAAGAAGAGAAAAGTGATTCCTTTAAACGCATAGAAGAATGGTATAATGAAGACAAAGCATTTGGCACGCTCATGACAGAACTGAGTGAGATCTCGCCATCTGTGAAAGCCTTTCTACAAGACCTGGGGCTTATCTGATCATTTAAGGGGAGACACCATGCAGATAACAATGAAAAAAGTGATCGCTGTGGCCAATGACTTCGAGTTGCTGGATGAAGTACTGAAGAAGGCCTTTACCTTGGCGGAGGATCACCAGGCTAGTGTCGAGGTACTTTATGTGCATGAGAGTCCCTTCTTTGAGATACCGGATTTCTTTCACTCAGAAACTAATGCAACAGCACCGGACAAAGAGAAGATCAAGGCTTCTATCATTCAAAAGATACAAAGTATTGATCCTCAGGAAATGCCCGCTGTCTTTGTGGAAATAGATGATACTCCCGACAGGGTTTGGGCATTGGTCAGGGATGACAAAGAGGTACTTCTTGTCGCTGCATATCATCAGGAGATCACCAAAAAGCTCATCAGCAAAGTATCACAGCCTCTGCTTGTGTTAAAAAGCCATACAGAAAACTATACGAAAGCAGCCCTCATCATCAATGCCAGCAGCACATGTAAAGAGTGTATAGAAAAGGTGAATTTCTATTTTCCTCAGACTGACATGGAGCTCATATATGACTATCGTTCCATTGTTGACCCTCAAATAGAGATATTTGATCCCCAAATGCAAGCAGGTCTGCAAAATGCCCAGATCATAGAAGAGGCGCAAAAAGATGCATTTGAAGCACTCAAGAAAGAAAGTGGGCTTGAAGGTGAGTTTTTTATAGATGGTGACTGTTTAGGTACTCAGATGAACACCTATCTTCAAGACAAAAACTTTGACATACTCTATGTGTGTTCACACGGAGATGATTTTTTTGCCTCTGATGATCTCTCTTTGACACTCTTAGATGACGTAGATTGTGATATATTGATAGACTAAACAGCACTATGACTTTCACTTTTGTGCATTTTGAGAAGTTTCGGTATGACCTGAAACATCACCCAAGAAGAAACAAAAGCTAACGCAGATGGATATCTCTTCTCTTCTTCTTGTTTTTACGGTGTTCACTGTTGTTGTTTTTGACTTTACCAATGGCTTTCATGATTCTGCAGATATGGTAGCCACTGCCATCGCTTCAAGAGCCATGAAAGCATCCGTGGCTATTGCCATAGTGAGTCTTTTTACTTTTTTGGGACCTCTCACAGTCGGTTTGGCCGTGGCAGATACCATCGGTACCTTTGTGGACATTGGCTCTGCAAGCCTTGTCCATGCACAATCCCTAGTGATCGCTGCACTTTTGGCAGCAGTGACCTACAACCTTATGACATGGAAATTTGGACTTCCCTCCTCCTCTTCCAACTCACTTGCCGGTGGATTGGTAGGGGCAGGACTTTATGTGGTTGGTTCATCGCAGATCAACTGGGGTGTAGAAGCGCTCTATCATGGAGAATTGACAGGGGTGATGAAAGTCATCGCCGGATTGTTTGTTTCACCGGTATTTGGCTTTATTGTCGGGTTTATGATGATGAAACTACTCTTTTTTATCTTTAAACGATTTACGGTTAAGATCCGCCCGCTTTTCATCATCTCTCAGTATTTTTCTGTGGCATGGCTGGGTTTTTCACATGGTGCCAATGATGCACAAAAAGGTATGGCAATCATAGGGATGATGCTACTTGCCTCCCATGAAACACAAACTTTCACCATACCATTATGGGTCATACTCATGTGTACATCTGCCATTACTCTGGGCACGATGTTTGGGGGATGGAGTATCATTAAAACCTTAGGCTTTGAGCTTTACCATGTCAAACTCATACACTCTGTGGCAAACCAAGTAGGTGCTGCACTCATCAATACCCTCGCCACCAGCATCGGTGCCCCTACTTCTACCACGCAGGTCGTCACTGCAACGCTGCTTGGAAACGGTGCTGCAGAAAAACCTTCTCATGTAGCATGGGGAAGAGCAGGACAGATTGTCCTTGGCTGGCTTGTGAATGTCCCCGTCTCCATGGGGCTAGGAGCACTCTATGCCTATGTACTTATAACACTACTAGGAGCTGTATCATGATCAAATCACTTATCAAAAAATATATTTTGCCAAAAGAGATAGACTTTATTTCTGCAATGCAGGCGCATGCGATGATCATCAAACATATTGTTGATGATCTACAGAAATGTTTTATAGAGGAAAATGAATCACACTGTCAGTCCATTCTGCATGACCAACACAAAGCCCAGGCCATACGAGATAAAAACATGAAGCATCTTTTAAATGTGTTTATCACCCCTATAGACAGAGAGTCCATTTACCGTGTCATTACGGAACTCGACTGGATCGCTATTAGTATCAGACACTTTCTTATAGAAGCCAACGCTTACCATATACGGGAAAAAACCAAAGCCTATGATGCACTTATCAAAAAACTGCAATTGCAGGCAGAACTGCTGACCGCAGGCTTTAAGACACTTAAAAATGACCCTGTAAAAACAGCACAAAGTGCCAAAAGGGTACGAGACACCTATGATGCGCTTATGGACATCTATGTAAAGGAGGTCTCCAAACTCGTTGAGTCAAACAATATGGAAAAAATATTCATACACAAAGAACTTTTGTCACAACTCAAAGAGATCAGTAAACGTATGAGAATGACAGCAAACTCATTGGAAGATATTATCATGAAGATGAGCTAATACAGCATTTTGTAACTGCTGAAAGTTATTGGCAAGCGCCAAGGACTTGTTTGGGGTACAGACAGCAGTGCTTGGAAAGTCCTCTCTTCCAAAAACACTTTGTCAAAAGAGGGTCTAAACAGATGATTGTTTGTGTATGTTTTTAAAATAATGAAACATACTGATCTCTCCGAAGTACGGACCATAAAAATTTAGAATGGGAATAAAGTTAAATAAAATAGTCACAAAAGCAATGAACCAAACAGCTGCTTTGTGTTCTTTGAGGTGTGCTTTTTCAACTTTTTCTGAAGTCAATGCAAGTGCATCATACCCTACCGTATCTTTTACCAACCACGTCCATAGTAATATCTGAACAAAAATGTTCAAGACAGGAATAAAAAGCAAAGGAAATGCCACCACAGAAGCTACCAGAAATATCAGACTGTCTTTGATCGTATAGCCTACAGAAGAAAAAATATGGTCTCTTACTACATCATCTTCCTCAAAATGTCTTTTTTCTATGGAAGCAATAAGCGGCTCACTCAGCAAACTTGTTACAAAAAGAATAGTCACAATAATACCATTATAGATAATATAAAAGCCTATCAAGTATGCAATACCTTTTTCTATGGTCTCAAAAGGAAGCCATGTAAGCAACTGCAGAAACTGGGCATAAATATAATCCCCTTTATAAAACCATACTATGGACCACAAAAGTGCACTTCCCAGCGCTACCCATAATGAAAATGATGTATATTTTTCTTTGGCAACAGACCGCAGTATAAAGTTTCCAAAAAAAACAAAGATGAGTGCAAAAGTTAGCAATACAAGCTGCAGCCAGATAAATGTGGAAAGCATCCATGCACCATTGGAACGTACCATTGAAAATGGTATCCAGCTTAAAACTTGACTGCTTAACGCAACGATACTGTCCCACAACACTATGCCAATGCCTATCCAAAGTGCACTAGCCAAAATACCTGTTACAAGTGCATACTTCATGGTATGCCAGTGCAGTATTTCTCTAAATCCAAAGAAAATACTCTGTAGTATATTTTTCATTGACACCACCTTTTACATTCTAAACATAAACATATTGAACACTCCGCCAAAAAGTGTTGAAAGCAATCCAAATACTGTAAAGATGACAAACATCGCAGGAATCGCTGCAAATGCTAACTTTACCAATAATACCACTAAATCCATAAAAGGAATATCAATCCCTTTGATAATAATTCTTTTTTCATCGTTTTGCATCATCATTCTCCTA
>CAYXZY010000081.1:0-6166 GCA_964469685.1 uncultured Sulfurovum sp.
TGACGAAATAAATTTCATTGATACCGAGGAACTCAGCGAAGAAGACAGAGTGCTATTCAAGGAAGTACAACATGATTTCGATATAGCGTCCAAAGCCACAAGAGAAGAACGCCTACAGGTCTTACCAAACGCGAAGAAAGAGGATGATCTATTTGTGAAAACAATGGACTGGTCAGAACCAAGACCCGAATGGGGACTGGCAGGAAATGTGGGGGTCTTTGCAGGACCGAGAGATTCTACAAGACATATCGCTTTTGACAACAGGCTTTTTATGCACTCTTATGATTGGAAAATTGACAATGACAATGCTGATATTCTTACAAAGATTTTTGATGGACCTCTTATTGTAGGTGAGTGGATTAATTTAAATTATTACTTCTCTACCACCGATAATAAAGTCTATGGTGCAGGCTCCAAAGTTTACCACAATATTGTATCAAAAGTAGGGGTCTACAACGGCAATTACTCAGATCTGCAGACAGGTCTTCCTTCTCAATCTGTATTGCTTGAAGGCAAAGCATACCACGAACCCGTAAGACTGCTGACTTTTATGGAGGCACCACTTGAAAAAGTGGGGAAAGCTGTCGAGAATTCTATTGCACAGCAATTCATACTGAATGAATGGATCCGCCCCGTGATCATTGACAAAGAAGCAAAAAAAGTGTATGCATATGAGTATGGTGATTTTGTTGTCATCAAAGAACTGAACTAAACAAAAAACGTAAAAGGCATAATATGGAAGAAGAAAAAGTATATACTGTACACATAGAAAATGAATGTAACTGTTTCAAAAAAAGCGGTTTTGAAAATAACTTGACCTACAAAGATAAAGCCGATGCTCAAATGAAAGCAAAGATTTTAGAGTGTCGCATGAATCAGGAATTTTGTCACACCCACTATTTTGAAGCAGAGGACCGAGGTGATACGATCGTCATTGGGAGCATTGTTCGGGCAGATTTTGAAGATGAGGATGAGTGATCCTCATCCCCGGTATTTATCCCTTAAATGTAAATTTGGGAACAAGCACAAAATCGTAATTTTGTTCTAACGACGCAATGGTATGATCGATCTCTTTACCTATGAGTACCAAAAACGAATTTTTAATCTCACCGTCATATTTATCATAATGAACATCACCGAAGCTGCTATTGACTATCATCGTATCATCAATATCACTCAATTTCACAATGCCTTTTGCACGGTATATATTTTGAGGCAGGGACGTAATAAATGAATCAAAACTGTCAAAGGTGGTTTCTTTGATATAAATGGTTTTTGAAAGCAACGGGTTACTGCTTTGCGCTGCTTGTTCTATATCTTCAAGATCTTTGATCTCACCGATAGTAATGTCTTCAAATATTTCTCTTCCCAGTTCCCCATATGTGGTACGAACAATATAATAATTTTTAAATATAGGTTCACCGGTCATCGTATTTTTAATATTGTATTTATCTTTGATGCTTCTGATCTCTTCTTCTATCTTTGCCAAGTCGCTCTCGCTGACGAGGTCACTCTTATTGAGTACCAGGATATTTGAACCACCGATCTGATACTTGAAGATCTCATCATCACTGTACTTCCCATAGTTCTTACTATCTATCACGCATATAATGCCCTCTACTGCGATGCCAAGCGTATTTAAAGAATAATAGATAGGAAAGGGTTCACTGGCACCTGATGTCTCTACAAAGAGGATATCAGGGTTGTACTTTTGTATGATCTCCTGCACGCCGCTCTCAAACTCTTCAGTCAACTGACAGCAAATACAGCCTTCAGAGATTTCCAATACTTCACTGTGTACGTTTTTCAATATGGTACTGTCTACGCCTATATCACCAAATTCATTCACAATAATGGCTATATTTTTGTCAGGGAAATATTGCTTCACACTATTTGTGAGCATGGTTGTTTTACCTACACCTAAAAAACCGGTAATGACATAAGAGGAGATCATAGATATACCTTAAAAAAAGAAGATTGAATTGCATTGTAAAATATTGTTCAAAAACAACACTATGTCTTTAAAGAATATTTTAGGAAAGACACTTGTACACAGAGGTGTACAAGTATAGATACTGTCAATTAAGCACTAACAGATGGGTTTTCTAACATTTGTTCAAAACCTACTTCTTTTACCCACTCTGCAGTGAGATCAAAAGCTGCAGAAGCAGTTTCAAGGTTTTTCTGGATCAAGTCCATTTTTTTCTTAAACTTTTTCTCAATCACTGAGTCAAGCGTTGCTGTACCACCAGAAGCAGTATATTTTTTAAGGAATCTGTCTTTGATCCCTTCTTCAATAGCTGGTTTACTTACAGTTCCCAATGCACCAAAAAGTGCACCAAGCATTGCCATATTTGTTGCAAGCTCAGTACCTGCAATGTCAATGGCAAACTGAGTGAAGTCTTTGGTCAATACCTTGACATTCATAGAGTCTAAGAACTCTTTATCAGTATCAGTAAGAAGATCATGTTCACTGTTGATGATTACCAGACCGTTCTCTTTAATACCTGCATAAAAAGGCATAGTATATGATTTACCCATAGTAATAACCTGTGGATGATAGATCATCACGATATCAGGGTAGATAACTTCCCCTCTGTCGTAAATAGGCACAGTCCCTATTCTTGTATAAGACTCTGAAGGTGCCATTCTTTTTTCAGCACCGAAGAAAGGATTTGAAACTGCGTAGTAACCTTCAGTATCAGCAGCTGTTGCTGCAATGTGTGCCGCTGTTACTGCCCCTTGACCACCAAGAGCAGGCATTCTAATTTTTATTGAATCTTTTGCCATTAATAAAGTCCTTCCTTCTTACATTTTTTTAAGTGAGCTTCAGCTTCAGGAGACACATAGCTGAATGAATCAAATCTGTCTTTATCCTGCTCTTTCATTTCCCAAAGACCTTCGTTCGCACTGAGTCCGATTTCAAGAATACAAGGAGTGTAAAGGTGAATATATGATGGCCCGATCTCTCTTGCAACAAAGACAGCCTCTTTAAGCACCTTAGCCACTTTTTTAGGCGCTGATGCAGTAAGTTTCACTGAATAGTGAACACCGGACTCAACAGCAATTCTCCACAATGGCACTTTATCAAATACTTTACCTTTAGGAGCCATTTTAAAGACCTGACCCTTAGCTGTAGAACCAGATTCCTGTCCACCTGTGTTTGCATAAACTTCGTTATCAAAACAGATAGTTGTGATCTTTTCTTGTCTGAACCATGACTGTAAAGTATAGTCTAGACCGATATCAACTGTCGCACCGTCACCGGCGAGAACTACCACATCTTTTTGCTTGTCTGGGAATCTCCAGTCAAGAGTTCTTTTGATACCTGATGCAACAGCATTCTGGTTACCGAACAATGAGTGCACTGTATGCAATGCAATGTGTGGGAACATTAATGAAGTACACCCTGTTGAGTTAACAATGACTGTTTCTTCCGGTAACGGAAGAGCTGCCAATATGTATCTAAGCGCAGCTGCCTCAGGACAACCGGCACACAATGAGTGTTCTTCAAGTATCTCTTTCTTGTCTGTCAAGTCAGAAATACCACGCTTTGTATATCCTTCAGAGTTCCATGTTGCGTTATCCTCAAGATCAATAATCTCTTGTGGCATGATATCTCTAAACTCTGGGTTTATTTTATAAATATCTACTGACATAATTATGCCCCTTTCTCTACGTTTTCTAAAACTTCTTTGAGAATTGCTTCAACTGGCATACTCATACCACCGGCAACTCTAGGTCTACCAACGATCTTGGCATCACATTTTCCATAAAGTGACTGGTTGACCTCTTTGTCCAACCAACCAACAATGTTAAACTCAGGTACAAAAATGTGTTTTGCACTTTTTGTAGCCTCAAGAAGTTCAGCATGAGGGAATGGTCTTATTGTTCTTAATTTAACAACTTTAGACTTGATACCCATTTTGGTAAGTTCTCTGTTGGCCTCTTTTGCTTGATGCGATGCTGTACCACAAGCTACAAATACAATCTCTGCATCTTCATCACCGGTTACATGTGCAAGACCTTCAAGATAATGTCTAGCATAAGGGATAGATCTGTCTACTGCTGATCTTACTTCCCATTGCCATGAAGCATGAGTTGCATATGAAATGTAGTTAGATTTCATGACAAATGGATCTCTTAAAAATCTACCTGGAGGCATCTCTGAATCTATTGGAGGCAGCGGTGCTTTGTATGGATTGTACGGTCTTAGTGCAATGTCATCATCAGGAAGCATGACAGATTCTCTTGTGTGAGATACAAAGAATCCATCTACAGCTGTAATGATAGGCACATGCACGTCTGGCATTTCCGCAACAGTAAACGCAGCAAGCGTCATGTCGAATAACTCTTGAACGTTTTCTGCATACCAGATCATACAACCAGTCTCTAAGAGGAATGAAACTTCCAAGTTGTCCGGCTGAATACTTAGTGGGGAGTTAATACCTCTTGCCATCAAGATCAGCTGACAAGGGATTCTTGTACCTGACCACATTGGAAAGTTTTCCATGGCTCTAAGTGTACCAGGTCCAGATGTTGTGGTAACTGTTCTGGCACCTGCCATTGCACAACCTGCAACTTCTGACATTACACCAAATTCATTCTCACCTCTGAAGTATGTACCGACATATCCTTCTGCCCATAGTTCACCAATAAGGTGCGCTGCTTCTGATTGTGGCGTAATAGGATAAGATACCGATGCATCTACAGTTGCTCTTTTCATCGCTTCCTTCACTACTTCAGAACCAGTCATGAAGTGTTTTGTTCTAGGAGCTTCAAAAAGCATATAGTCAGTCGAAACCAATTTCTGACCTGACCAGTTTTTTTCTTCTGTCATATTTTTAATACTCATATAAATAACCTCTCCTAAACTCTATTTACCAAGCTCTTGCTTAACTTCTTTAGCAATCGCAATAAACTTCTCTACATCTTCAGCATGCTGATCTCTGATAGTAGCCATAGCATCTTCGTGACCCGAAAGCGCACACATACCGACGGTATAACAGTCTGTTTCTGATCTAACAATTTTTAATGCCACATTGGCATAGTGACAGTGAACACCGATAAAAATCGCTGCTTTAATCTCATTGTGCCAGATAGTCAAGTTTGGATGGTTAGGGTTGATCTCCACTTCCGGATCGATCTTAGGATATTTTGGTCTATAATCATACATTGGTATCATTTTAGCATTCAAGACTTCCGCCATCTCTTTGATCAGTGTCGCTTTTTTCTTAGCTTCCTCACTCCACGCATATAAAACCTGTGGACCAGGGAAGATCGTAGCATTCTCACTTGTTAACATTACTCTAGCAATTTCTCTCATTGCCACTTCTTCATCAACTATATCAGTCAATAATAGCGCTTTACCTTCTGGTGGTGTAAGTACACCATCATAAGTTGCTACTGGATATGGTGCATAGTAAGCTGGGCCCAAATTAGCCATTATTCTCTCCTAAATATTACCTAGATGCCCATGCCATGTTGATAAAATCTACTGTTAAAAATGATTTAAATGAAATCTGAGTAAATTTTATATACATGGCACGACACCTGACTCTTTGCTAAACCACAAAGAATGATAAACTGCTCAAATCAAGAAATGTACATTCTCAAAATAAGTGTTTACACTTTATCCTAAACCATAGCTATCTGAGCTGATTGCTCAAAAAGTTTGATATTATACCTCGTTATATTTATAACAAGTGGTGTAAGTGTTTATTTGGAGAATTGATCTCCAAATAAAGGTTCTTACATATCTTCACCACTCACCATAGCCATTTCGATACAGTCTCTGTTAAGAAGGTCAGAACATACGTATACACAAATTGCACAACCCTTACATCTGTCTTCATCAACCCATGATGTACCATTTTTGTTACCATGTTTTGGTTCTTTGTCATACATCAAAGTGTTTGCTTCAGGACAGTAAAGCGTACACATATTACAATTGTGTGTTGAACACATTTCAGAATTTACTTTTGCTACATAATACATTATTTTTCCTTTTTTATACTGTTATTCTAGTTATTAGTTCGGCATTTTCAAGATCAATAGAATCTGCCATCTCAAAAGTCGCTTTGATCACTTCCATGTTTTTTGCAAGAAGTTCTTCTTTTTTCTTAAACTTTTTCTCGATTGCTGAGTCAAGTGATGCAGTACCACC
>CAYXZY010000082.1:0-6147 GCA_964469685.1 uncultured Sulfurovum sp.
AGCTGTACGGCGTTTTTTGATGCGCTTGCTGGCAAGCGGCTTGGCATGTTTTTTGAGCGCTGTTTTTAAGAGACGGTTCTTTTTCTTCTTGGTCACATTTTTAACAATTTTGACTTTACGTACTTTTTTTGCTTTGGCGACCGCTTTCTTTTTCTTGGAGGTAGCAGCTTTAGCAACCTTGACTTTTTGCCCTATTCTAAGCGTTGACTTATATGGTATATCATTGAGCGCTACAAGCTGTGCAACCGTCATACCGTGATTTCGCGCAATGGTAAAAAGCGTGTCTCCGCTTTTGACCGCATAGTTGCCATTTTTACCGGTTGATCTTTTACTTTTGGTTTTTTGTGCCACTTTGTTTTTTTTCTTGGTGGCGGCTTGCGCAATTTTCTTTTTAGTGCCCGAAACCTTCAGTTTTTGACCCAATCTAAGTGTTGACTTGTATGCAATATCATTGAGTTTTACAAGCTGCGCTACCGTCATACCGTGATTACGTGCTATGGTAAAAAGTGTGTCTCCGCTTTTGACCGCATAACTGCCTTTGCTAGCTGTAGATTTTTTACTTTTGGTTTTTTGCACCACTTTGGTTTTTTTCTTGGCAGTTTTCTTGGCTGTGGTCTGTGCTACATGTTTGATCTTTTTCTTTTTGTTCTTAGAGTAGGTATTCATAGGGACAGTAATGACTTTCCCCACCTTGAGTATCTCCCCCTGTTTCAGTCCATTCGCTTTTCTGAGTTCTTCTATAGTTGTATGGTTTTTATGTGCGATCGTATAAAGACTTTCACCACTTTTGACTGTATGTTTTATAGTTGAAGCTGCATTTGAACAGACTACCGCAATACTACTGAGCAATAATACTTTTAATGTTTTCAATGAATACTCCTATTATTAGTTATTTAAGCAAGCTGAGTTTTGTATCATACTAAATAATATGTGAATTTTAACTGTCTAAGATTAATAAATCGTCAATATGATATTAATTTTAACTTAAACTGCTACTCTCTACCCCTATTATACGCTACAAAATGTCAAAATATGTCAAGATCATAAAAAACTAGGTATTCTGAAGGGTTTTGACAATGTGATCTGCCACCCTGAAAGCATTGGCATAAATGGTCCAGGTATAGGCAACAGAGCCCCCTGTAGGCATAAAACTGGCATCTGCCACAAAGAGGTTGGGCACATCATGAGACCTGCAATATTTGTTGAGTACCGATGTTTTAGGGTCATTGCCAAAACGGCATCCGCCGGCTACCAGGTTTTGTGCAGCCACCGAAGAGACTGAAGAGTAGATATTGGTAGCACCCATTTCTTCCAGTACCGCTTCACATTTTTTAGCTATGTATTTCCCTACCTTCACATCCTGAGGGTGTCCCTCCAGGCGTAATTTGCCTACAGGCATACCGTACTTGTCTTTATGGGTCTTGTCCAGGCTTACAAAACAGTTGTCGTTCGGAAGCCAGTCATTGAATATCTCAAAACGTATACTCTTTTGCTCTGTAAAACGTTTTACGACCCTCTCACCCAAGGCTTTCCCCCAGAGCAGTTTGCCGTTCTTATAGCCGTTTTTACGTGCCCGAGAGATGATATTTTGGTGCTCAAACATGAACTCCACTGAGCCGCCTTTAAACTTGCCGTACCACCAATGGTCAATAAAATACCAGTCCAGGATAGAACGGTTGACAAACAACCCTGTTGTCATCAAGTCCTTAAATTGTATATGCTTCAAATTGTCTTTGTGAAGCTCCCCCTGTCCGGAACCTCCGCCTGAGAACAAAAGATTCTTACCAAGCTCTCCCGAACTGTTGCCCAAGCCATCCGGGTGATGGTCATTTGCGGAGTTCAGCAGCAGTCTTGCACTCTCATGCGCCTGGGCAGCGACCACAAAGATCCTGCCTTTGATCTTCTTTTCTTTCCCCGTGAGCGTATCCACCACAAGGGCGTACTGCACTTTATCTTTGGTACTGTGAAGGTACTTTACATGACTGTTTGTCATAAGTGTCATGTTCCCTGTTGCCAATGCAGGCTTCAGCAATGCCTCTCTTGAACTGCCTTTTGCGCCTGAGCTGCAGCCATAACTGCCGCAGAAATTGGAGTAGTAACAGGCCTTTCTATGCTTTTTGTCTTCAGAGAGGACTGCTCTTGGTGTGACAAGCGGTGTGATGCCCAAAGATTTACAGCTCTTGTCAAACAGCTTGACAACTTCATTTTCTTTTGTTGGTTTTTGCGGGAAGTCTGCCGTACTTCTGGGCGGCTCATACGGATGCTTTTCATAGTGTCCGGAGATGCCTACCAACTCTTCCGTTAACGTATAGTACGGTTCAAGATCTTCATACGAAATAGGCCAGTCGACTATGTTGGCACCTTTGATCTCCCCGTATTTACTCTTCAACCTGAAATCATCCGGGTGCAGACGGTGCAGCATTCCTGACATCAGATTGGAAGAGCCTCCTACGATATTGCCGTTCCAAAAGCTCCAGCCTGACTCATACGTTGGTGTCGTCTCCCACTTGCCTTCTACCATTTTTTCAATGGTGTGGTATTCCTCAAAAAGATTGGGGGTCACAAGCTCTCTTCTGCTGTAGGCCAACTCATCTTTGGAGAACTCATCTCTTCGGATGAGTTTTCCTTTTTCCAGTACGGCTACCTTGTAACCTGCTTTACATAAGGTGTATGCCACGGCGCCTCCGCTGGCACCTGAACCTATGATCACTGCATCATAGATCATGATTGAATATACCGTGTTTTTGGTCGTGGGTATCCGCCGTAGGCACCCAATGCTTTCCAGCCTGCTTCTTTGACATTGGAGCCGTAGATGGGGTCTGAGAACATGGCCTCCATCGTGAGCGTGATGATGCGGGACAACCAGTTGCTTCCATAGTTCGTCTCTTCATAGGCACGCAAGGCTTCTTCCTTCTTGTGGGTTGACAATGCGGTAAAGTCCTTTTGCCTAAGCTTGAGCTCTCTGGCTCCTTCGATCACAAACTCCCGAATATCCTTATCGAAACTTGGATGCTTCATGGTCTGGAACATAAACTCTGTCACATGCATGGATCTGGCAGAAGGCAGTCTGCTGCCTTCGGGGAAAAGATGTTCCTGAACATGTCTGACAATTTCTCTGACATCATTAAATTCTCTATCGAAGGCTGTTGTCTCTTTGGCTTTTACCACAGATGAGAAACCCAACAAGGAACCAAGTATTAAAAATTTTCTTCGATTTTTCACTTTGTACTCTTTTTTGCTTTAGATGATCAATCATATAGATGTTTTGTGTACTCAAAGTGTACCAAAGTTTTACTACACATCTTTTGCACACTAGAGGCATTATAATGCAAGAGTCAAAAATCAAAAAGGAGACATAATGAAAAATTTACTCTATACCGCATTGCTCGGTTTAGCCATGGTGGCATTCACAGGATGTACCACTGGATCAGATGCAGAGGCTGGCGCGAAATGTGCTGCAAGCGGCAAGTGTGATACTGCCAAAAAATGTGCTGCGAGCGGGAAATGCTCTACTTCCAAAGCAGTGCCGTCCAAATGCGCTGCAAGTGGGAAATGTGGCAAATAGGTCTTCTAAGATCTGATCTTTCCCTTCCCGAAATCTGCACCTTTGGCATCTATGTATCTGTAAAGGTGCAGATCTTATGATATACTTCATCTTACTTAATCCCACACAAAAGGTTCAATCATGAAAAAACTATTTTTCTTCGGTCTAATGACTGCTGCACTTATTGGCTTCACAGGATGTGAAGAAAAAACCAAACCGGCAGAGACGTCAACAACAGAGACAACAAGCATGAAATGTGAAGCAGGCAAATGTGGCTCCGCTATGGATACAGCCAAAAAAACATCTGCAAAAAAATGTAATGCTTCAGGCAAATGTGCTGAGGGCAAGTGCGGAGGAGACACAAAAGTACCTGTCAACACGCCTTAATAGAGACTTTCTCTCCCCCCTTCTTTTGGGGTCAAACCAGTGCACAACGATTACACATACTTCTTACTATACTACAAATGTATCAACACTTACATATCTGTTTTACCGATGATACACATAAGATGATAAAGGAGTGACGTATGCTAAAAAATATTTATCCTTACACTAGAAATTTTTTAAGTAACGGGCAGAGTCTATCACTTTTTTTTGCTAGACTTACTTTGGCATATGGGTTTTATGAACCTGCCATGCAAAAATGGTCTGACATCAAAGCTGTGGCTGAGTGGTTTGGTTCTCTGGGTATCCCCTTCCCGACATTGAATGCCTACATGGCAGCAAGTACCGAACTCATTGGTGTTGTACTGTTAACACTGGGACTCTTTACACGCCTCATCTCAATCCCTTTAATGGTCATCATGGTTGTTGCTATTGTGACAGTGCACTGGACGCACGGATTTGCAGCGGGCAACAACGGTTTTGAGATACCTCTTTATTATATGTTGTTTTTGGCAATCTTCGCTTCATACGGAGCCGGAAAACTTAGTTTGGATCACCTGCTATTTGGTGACGAACAATAACGCTACAAAAGGATGGAAATCATGAAAAAAATACTACAACTAGGCTTACTGTTTTTAGGAGCATTGGCTTTATCATTGACTTTGGCAAGTGCGGAGGGCAAATGCGGAGAAGGCAAATGTGGTGATGCCAAAAAAGAAATGAAACAAAAATGCGGTGATGCACAAAAAGAAATGAAGCAAAAATGCGGAAACAGCACCAAAGAAATGAAGTGCGGTCAGGGCAAATGCGGTGCAGAGAAAAAAGCCCCGCCTAAAAAAGGCAAATGTGGTGAGGGTAAATGTGGTTAATTTACCCACCAACTCTCTTCTTTCACACTCCTGCATGAATTTATGCAGGAGATTTACCTTTTATTTATGATTCTAAGTATAATATCCTTCACGCAATGAACCAGGAAGGACACTTATGCGACATTTACTCTTTACCTTTCTTTTACTTTTTTCTCTTACAGCCTGTCAAAGTGCTGAAGAAAAAGCAAAAGCGCAAGCTGAACACGATGCAAAAATAGCCCAGCAGGCAAGAGAAGAAGTCTTGGCTGAACTCAAAGCCAAAGAAGAAGCACGTCAAAAAGAAATAGAAAACAACAATACCCCTCTTTCCCAAGTAGGTATCTCTGTCAAAGAAAAAGAGATCACCATCAATCCTGAGAAAGCAAAAGACTTTTTTAACACTCTGGGTAAAAAGATCGAAGAGAAACTTCAAGGTATCACCAAAGACCTTGAAAGAGGAAAGATCGACAATGAGAGTGCCGGCGTACACATCGACCAGTCCAAGATACAGGTTGATCTCAACAAAACGCAGGACTTCCTTCAGGAATGGGGCAAAAAAATGCAAGGTTTTGTCAAAGAGATAGACAATATAGCCAAATCAATGGACATCAATACTACAAAATAAAGGAACACAATGCAGCAGATAGACATGAACTCAGATGAGTTTCAGGCAGAACTTGAAAAAACATGGGACTTTGTAGGAAAGGTCAACAAACAGTTTGGTTGGGTACAAAACCCCAACGAGGAAGTCAACGAAGGCGTAGCCATGGGGCTTGCCCGAAACAAACTCATCTACGGTAAACGATTTTGTCCCTGTTTTATGGTCATCGGTGAAACCAAAGAAGAGCAAAAAGCCGCGGACAACCGTATTTGTCCCTGTAAGCCGGCCATTGAGAAAGAGATACCGGAAGATGGACTCTGTCACTGCGGGATCTTCTGTACCCCTGAATATGCAGCAGAAAAAGCACAACACGACGAGATAGAAGAGATTGTCCACACCCATTCAAAAGGACTGACAACAGAGCAGGCAGAAATGCTCCTCAAAGAAGAGCAGCTTGACGGAGATGAGCTTGAAGCCCTGCTGGAAGCACGTAAACTGGGGATGGTAGACTTTACGCTGGTTGACACACGTGAGCACATGGAATACCAAATGGGTCACATCGTAGGTACAGACATGCTCGTCCCTACGTCACAGTTTTACGCCAAGGTAGAAGAACTTGCCGGCAAAAAACATGAACCTATCATCCTCTACTGCCACTCAGGAAGCAGAAGCTTCCAAGTACAACATGCCATGAAAGGCATGGGCTATGACCATGTATGCAACCTCAGACCCGGCATCATCGGTTTCTCCGGAGAGACACAAAGAGGGTA
>CAYXZY010000083.1:0-6084 GCA_964469685.1 uncultured Sulfurovum sp.
AATAGATGTGAATCGTGTCTCTCTGTCCTGAGAAAAGCCGCAGGCTTCAGTACCCCTTTCTTTGGGGTTTTCATAGGTGCCAAAGAGCATGTCCCACAGCGGCAGGTCGGAGAAGTTGTTGTAGTGCACACCCTGTTTATGGTGTATTTTATGCATCTCGGGACGCTGAAAAAAGTACCCTAGCCAATGGGGTGTCTTTATATTCATATGATAGACATATTCACCTATGGAGCTGTACAGGACCGTCCATGCCACAGCTTCCACATTCAGTCCAAAGAGCAGGTAGGTTATGGCTCCCATCAACAAAGAATTCACCATGATCTCCAAAGGATGTTTATAAAAAGAGGTGATCGTCTCAAGACGGCTTGCACTGTGGTGCAACTGGTGAAACACCGTCCAAAGCAAATGAGAATCATGCCGTACCCTGTGCCACCAGTAAAAGACAAAAGTGACGCCAAGATACCCAATAAATCCAAGCAGGTAATTTGGCAGTCCGTCCAACATATACCACTGATGATGCTGAAACCATCTATCCCATGTGAACATCCCCAACAGCACGATGCCAAACTGTATCAGGTTGACCACCACTACCCTGAGCCACCATCCTGTGACCTTGGGAAGTGTCCTGTCCGGGAAAATGCGCTCCAATACTATGAGCACGATCCCTATCGTAACGATTGCCAGCAATGTATACATCTATACTCCTTCGCTCAATATCAGGGCTAACTTCTTCGCCCCTTTAAAATCTGCCTTGCCTGTACCAAGCTTGGGCAATGCTTCTACTTTGAAGTATTCACCCGGCACAAACAATGGATTCAGTCCCAATCCTTTGATATGCTCCTGCAGTGCATCCACTTCTATATCGCCTTCCAGTAGTAATACCAGCTTCTCGCCTTTTTTCTCATCAGGCAGTGCCGCGATGGCTATCTGGTCGTTTTCTCCCAATATTTTGGATATCTCACTCTCTACGAGTCCCAGGCTTACCATCTCACCGGCGACTTTGGCAAAGCGGCTGTAGCGGTCTACGATGGTCAGGAAACCGTCTTCATCCAATCTGCCTTTGTCTCCTGTGATGTACCAGCGAATGCCGTCTATCTCTTTGATGACCGAGGCAGTTTTTTCCGGCTCACCGATGTACCCTTTCATGATCTGCGTACCGCCGATGAGTATCATCCCCTCTTCACCGGTTTTAAGCTCTTCAAAACTTTCAGGATCGACTATCTTGAAACTGCTTCCCGGTACAGGCAAACCTACGGTGCCTACTTTGTGTCCTATCTGGGGTTTCCATGTGTCTTGCATAAGCACATCAGGGATGTTGATGGACGCTACCGGTGTGGTCTCTGTGGCACCATAGCCTTCGTAGATGTCATGTCCGAACTTTGCCTTAAAGGCATCTCGTATCTCAGCAGGCAGTTTTTCTGCCCCGGCAATGACCATCCGCAGATCTTTGAACATCAGCGGATGCAGCTTTTTGTTACGCGTATAGAGCCTAAAGAACGTCGCTGTGGCAAAAAGCATCGTTGCCTCGTATTTGGCTGCCATCTTTCCTATGCCAAAACCATCGGTAGGGTCTGGATGACAGACTACAGGTATGCCTTCTATCAACGGTAACAGTGTCGTGACGGTCAACCCGAACGAATGGAAGATAGGCAGGGTGCCCAGCATCACATCACTGTCGTTGGGGTTGATGAGCGTAATGGCCTGCTTGATGTTCCCCATCATGTTTTTATGGGTCAGCTCAATCCCTTTGGGTGTACCTTCGCTGCCGCTTGAAAAGAGTATCGCAGCCGTATCGTCCAGTTTTGCACCTTTGATGTAAAGCAGTGAGAGTAGCCATGTAGGTAAAGTTTTCACAAGCATCAGTGTGACCAGCCCTTTGGACTTACTCATCTCTTTTTTTACATCTTCAAGATAGATGACCTCTACGGTTTTAAGCACCTCCGTCAGGTCAAAGCCTTTGGCTTTGAGCTTGGTAACAAACTGCTTGGAAGCGACTACTTTGGTGATATTGGCGATTTTAAGCGCATGAAGTAAAGACTCTTCTCCGCTGGAGTAGTTTAGATTGACCACCGTTTTACCCAAAGTAAGCACTGCCATATTACCCAAAGAACCGCCCACAGAAGTAGGCAATAGCAGTCCAATATTTTGTGAATCATGAAGTTTGGACTTCAATGCCGAAGCCATCATCACCGTAGCGGTGATAAACCTGTCTCCACTCACCTCAACCCCTGTAGAGTCTGCCATACAAAGTTTCTTGCCTTGTTCTTTGGCAGACTTTATCCATGCTTTTTGCAGACTCGGCAAGGTATTGGCATACTCTTTCCAGCTTATTACCGAGAGATCAAACACAGATTTTTTCACCTCTTTGGCACTGCTATGCACATCAAGTGTTTCTCCAAATGTCACTGAGATATCTTTACTCTTTTTACGCTTCATCTTTTGTGAGGCGTAAGAGAAATTGTCTTCCCAGAGACCTCTGAGGTAAAAAGGTACGATGACTGCATTCTGTGCTTCTTTGGTGGCTACTTCAAAGCCTCTTTGAAAGGCTCCCAGATGTCCATTGCGGGAAAGATGCCCTTCAGGGAAGAGCGCTACCGTCTCACCGCGGTTGAGCGCCTGGGTTACCAACGCCAGCGCCCCTTTGCTTCCACGACTCGATATGGGTATCACCTTGAAAAAGTCCAAAAAGGGCTTAAGGTACCACTTTTCATAATAATTTCTCTCCATGACAAAACGTATCTGTTTGGGGTATGCCATTTGCAAAATCGCCCAGTCTAAAAAAGAGACATGGTTTCCCAAAAGAAGCACCCCTTTGTCCGCAGGGATGTTTTTGAGCCCATCCACAGACAAACGGTACTTAAACCCAATGATCATACGCACCATATAGCGCACAAGAGACTGAGGCAGTTTGATGAAGGTATACCCCATCCCAAGCAGAGACACCGTAGCAACCAGATAGAACAGGCCTACGGCTTCAAGATGAAAGTAGCCAAAAAGTGCTGTCAGCACAAGAAACCCGAACATACTTACATTTTGCATGAAATTGTTTCCTGCAAGTATCTTTCCCAAGATCGGTGACGGGGTGGCAAACTGTATCATGGCATTGAGCGGCACAATGAAAAGGCCTGCTGAAAATCCAAAGAGGAACAGCGCAGACCCCAGTGTCCACAAACTTGAGAGTGTGGGCATCATGAACAGCGCCACTGTCACACCCAGTGCACCCAAAGGGATAATACCGGTTTCAATGTAGTTCTTGCTCACGCGTCCGACCACCAGTGAACCGGTGATCATTCCCAACCCGGAGAGCGCCAACAGTCCCTGTGCCGTCACCGTGTCGGTCACACCCAGTGTTGCTTTGAGGTATTCCCCGAAAATGGCCAGCACCACCTGCGAAACACCCCAGATGATACTCAACCCCAAGATACTCAGCCACACGACTCTGTTTTGCTTGATGGTGTAAAGGTTTTCTTTGAGATAGTGCAGGTTCTTGTACGATTTTGGCTCAAAGGTCATACTCTCATCGATAGCCACAGGGCTAAATGTCCTTACCAAACGACGTGCCAACAGATACTCCAGAAGGCTTGCCCCTATAAGCATATACCCCACAGGTGCGATGTAGGTCAATATCTGGGAAGGCACGGTGCTTCTGTCCTGCAAGAGGTTTTCAAAAAATATAGAGTAGATCACTGCACCCGCCAATATAGACACGATGGTCACAGTCTGCACCAACGCATTGGCTGGTGCCAGATTTTCATTGCCCGTCATCTCTTTGATGAGTCCGTACTTTGCCGGAGAGTAGATAGCCGACTGCGCAGCCAGCACAAATGTCAGTCCAAAGGCCACCCAAAACCAGCCCATATAGTACGTGAACAGTATCAGTATAGTGATGCCCACTGCTGCCCCGGAGGCATACTCCACGACCTTCACTTTGGGGTATTTGTCCGAGATGAACCCTGCCGGCGAAAAAAGAAAGATGAACGGCAGCAAGATAAGGGCATTGACCAGTGCAGTAAGCACGATGAGTTCTGAGCCTTCATAGGCTTTGAAAATGGTATTTTGCAAGATGATCTTGTGCCCCAGGTCCGTCATAGCATTGAGCAGGACTATGAAGATATACGGGGTAAACCCTGCGATCTTAAAAAGATGTTTCATCAGGCATCCTTTTTGATACTGTTTTGGTGGGTTTGCACAGTATGCATGTTAAAGATATATGGCTTCAGGCTCAACACCAGATCGAAGAGCAGTGCATAGCGTGCATCATGTGAGCTAGTATCGTCTTTGAGGAGATGTGCACCTACGTCATTTTCTTTTTGTGCAAGCATTTTTGCATCTGCTACATAGGCATCCAGCAGTGAACGGTCCAGCCCCAAAGAGACTACCCTTTGCAGTATCTCTGTAATTTCAAGCTCTTTTTTGGAGTAGCCTTTGGCATGTTCAAACAGATAGCCTTTGTCCAGATAGTCCTGCAGGGTTTTTTCATCTATATCTGCCAATGCCAAAAATTCTTCTTTGCTGTACCATTCGTTATCTCTGGCACCTGAAATGAGTTCAAGCGAACGCACCATCATCTCAAAACTATCATCAAAATCAAAACTGTTGTCTGCAAAGATACTTTTGATCTGCGCAATGGTATATGAAAAATTATGTTGCAGATATTTGATGAATTTGAGTATTTCTACACAAGATTCTTCATAGAGATGTACATTGGGTTTAGGCTTGGAGGGTGCAGGGAGCAGCCCTTCTTTTACATAATACAGTATGGTTGATTTGCTCTCATCGCTAAGCGCCATGAGTTCTTTCATTTTAAGTGCCATCACTAGTCCTTTATAGTTTACTAGTGACAGTATAGAATATTTTAACTTAAAGTGTAAAGCAACACTTTACACTTTTTACTTTATTCGCTTTGGCTTTTGTCTATTTCCTCTGCATCCATGGCCAGACCTTCACCAAATCCGAGGGCTTCTTTGACCTTTGCTTCTATCTCAGCTTGAAGCTCCGGATTTTCTTTGATCGTGATCTTCGCATTCTCTTTACCCTGACCCAGTTTGGTCGCCCCATAGGAGAACCATGCGCCGGATTTGTCCACGATATCCATCTTGATACCATAGTCAATGAGCTCACCGATATACGAGATACCCTCACCGAACATAATGTCAAACTCCGCCTGCCTGAACGGCGGTGCTACCTTGTTCTTGACCACTTTGACCTTCACACGGTTTCCTATCTGTGCTTCACCCTGCTTCAGTGTCGCAATACGCCTTACGTCTATACGCACCGAACAGTAGAACTTCAAGGCATTCCCCCCTGTGGTTGTCTCAGGAGAGCCGTATCCCATCGTACCGATCTTCATACGGATCTGGTTGATGAAGATCACCGTGGTGTTGGTCTTATGCAGCACGGCTGTGAGTTTACGCAGTGCTTGGGACATGAGTCTTGCCTGAAGCCCTACATGTGTGTCACCCATGTCACCTTCTATCTCTGTTTTGGGTGTCAATGCGGCTACGGAGTCTACCACTATGAGGTCCACAGCACCTGAACGTGCCAGTGTCTCAAGCACATCCAGCGCCTGCTCACCAAAGTCCGGCTGAGAGACAAGCAGGTTGTCTGTGTCCACCCCAAGGTTCTTGGCATAGACCACATCCAGTGCATGCTCTGCATCGATGAACGCACAGACCATATCTTTTTTCTGCCCTGATGCAATGGTCTGCAGTGCCAGTGTCGTCTTACCTGAAGACTCAGGCCCGTAGATCTCGATGATACGCCCCTGAGGAATACCGCCGATACCCAGTGCCATATCGAGCCCAAGAGAGCCTGTAGAGATAGACTCGATAGGCTCAAACTCTTTATCACCCAGTCTCATGAGTGTCCCTTTACCAAAGGTTTTGTCTATCTGCTTGATAGCCATATCGAGCGCTTTTTGTTTTTGTGAATCCATTGCCATTGTCATATCCTTAGCCTTTATATTGAAGTAATTTTATCTAAATAAACATTGAATAAGTTTCAACCTTTATTTAGTCATATTGGCAGTGTAATGGAAATTTGAAAAAAATGGTAAAAATATGTCAAATTGTCATGTTTTTTAGA
>CAYXZY010000084.1:0-2093 GCA_964469685.1 uncultured Sulfurovum sp.
CGTGCAAGACGCGTAGAAGACAATACCCTGGAGATCACCTTCGATAAAAAGAAAAGCTACTTTTTCAATATGACCAGAGGAAACAGCTTCATCTACAAAGCTCCCAGCCAACGGCCTCTGCAAGGGTACAATGCGCCCTTTGACACCCTGCTTCATTCTCTGCTCTCTGCTTCAAAGCTGCTGCGTGTCACCGTACCGGAACATGACAGACTCTTACGCTTTGAGCTTGCTCCCAAAAGCAGCTACAAAGACAAGGTTGTCACCTTGCAGCTGGAATTTACAGGGAAGAATACCAATGCCATCTTGCTGGATGAGAATGAGGTCATCATAGAAGCACTCCGTCACATTGATGCCGACAGTTCTTTTCGTGTGGTACGGCCGGGGATGGAACTTCTCGCCATACCTCCAAGAGAAAATGCAAAACCATCAGAAGACACTAGCCAAATAGCTGATGTAGACAGCTATCTTGAAGAGAAATTTACAAAGATACAGGCGCAAAAACTGCAGGAGATGAAAAAGCAAAAACGCTCTCTGGTTGCCAAAAAGATCAAGAAGTTTGAGCAGATGCTAAACAAACTGCCCAACAAAGAAAAGCTCGAACAACAAGCCCTTGAAGAGAAGAACAAGGCCAACCTCATCCTGGCAAACCTCTATCAGATCAAACCCTATGATACCAAGCTGAAAACCTATGACTTTGAAGGCAATGAGATCACCATAAAATTGCCAAAAGATATCAAGGTCAACCGTATCTCAGACTACTTTTTCAACCTCTCCAAGCGTGCCAAAGCCAAAGCAAACAATGTACATATAGAAAAAGAGAACCTTGCTTCCAAAAAGGCCTTTTATGAGAACATCTACCATGCACTAGAACAGGCACACACTCCCTATGAGCTGGAACTGCTTGTCCCTAAACGCGCAAAATCCTTGCGTAAAAAAGAGAAATTAAGAGAAGGGGAACTCTTCTGGATAGAAGACTACAAAGTCCTTGTGGGAAGAAACAGTAACGAGAACCAAAAACTTCTTGAGGTCGCCAAAGCCAATGATATCTGGATGCACATAAGAGATGTACCCTCCAGCCATGTCATCATACGCACGGACAAGCAAAACCTTCCTGAGTCCGTCTTGCAGGCCGCAGCCAAGCTCTGCGTGGACTTCTCTGTGAAAAATGCCGGGGACTATGAGGTGGACTACACCAAACGAAAGTTCGTCAAAGTCCAAGAAGGCTCCAACGTTCTGTACAACAAGTATGACACGATCAGGGTGACCAAAGAAGGCGTAGAAATACGAATCTAACAAAAAGAGTGTTATAATCACTACTACTATAAAATCAGGAAACGATTATGCTAAAAAACTTAAGCACTTTGCAACAGCGTGTCATCACAGGTATTGCTTTACTGGCCATTGTAGGACTCATTGGGTGGATAGACAACTTCTTTGTGATGTGGGTCTTTCTGGGTGCTATCTATATGTTTGGTTTTTATGAAGCGATGAAACTTTTTAAACTCTCTTCGGGTTCTGCGTACTTCTGGGCGGCATTCTTGTGGCTCAGTGCCTATGTGTACCCCAATCCCGATGACCTCTTTTTCCTGGTGGCCATTATCTTCGGTGCGGCCATCGCCTACCTGCACAACTTTGACAAAAGGCTCATCCTTCCGTTTCTCTACCCGGTCTCAGGCATACTCTTTTTCCTCATACTCTACCAGGACTATGGCGTATTTTCCATGTTATGGCTGCTGGTAACTGTGGCACTTGCCGACACAGGCGCATACTTTGTAGGCAAAGCCATAGGCAAGACCAAGTTTTCCGATACCAGCCCCAACAAAACCCTTGAGGGAGTCTTTGGCGGTATTGTCATCGCTACGATTGCCGGCACCTATATGGGACTCTATATCGCACCTTTCTGGACGGCGCTTATCGTGACATTCTTCACGGCGCTGGCTTCTGTTTTTGGCGATCTTTTTGAGTCCTACCTCAAGCGTGAAGCAGGGGTAAAAGACTCCGGAGACATCCTGCCTGGACACGGGGGTATACTCGACAGAATTGACGGCTATCTCTTTGCCGCTCCGATCATGGTGATCACACTTAGAGCGTTC
>CAYXZY010000084.1:2193-6036 GCA_964469685.1 uncultured Sulfurovum sp.
GGATCTACAGGCTCCATAGGGGTCAACACCCTCATTATGGCCAAGCGCTACAACCTTCCCATAGAAGCCTTGGTAGCAGGGAGCAACATAGATCTGCTTAACACACAAATAGCAGAGCATCAGCCCAAAACCGTGGTCATTGCAAATGCAAAAGACAAACACAAGGTCGATCACCCTGATGTACGCTGCGGCAATGATGCCATCTTAACCCTCATAGAAGAATCCCAAAGCCAGACAGTCGTCAATGCGCTTGTGGGCTATACCGGTCTAGCACCCACCATCAAAGCCACATCACTGGGCAAACGTGTGGCATTGGCCAACAAAGAGTCGCTTGTGGTTGCCGGTGAATTCATAGATATGTCTTTGATCACAGTCATCGATTCTGAACATTTCGGGCTTTGGTACCTGCTGAATGGTCGCCCCGTAAACAAACTCTACATCACAGCCAGCGGCGGGGCATTCAGAGACTGGGAACTGGACAAAATGAAAGATGCCAAGTTCTCCGATGCGCTCAAACACCCCAACTGGTCAATGGGCGACAAGATCACTATAGACTCGGCTACCATGACCAACAAACTCTTTGAACTGCTAGAGGCAAAATGGCTTTTTGACACTTCCAACATCGATGCCGTGATCGAAAAAAAGTCCATCATACATGCACTGGCAGAATTTAAAGACGGTTCCACCACTGCACATTTTGCAGGGGTAGACATGAAGCTGCCCATCGGTTTTGCACTCAAAGGGGAGGTCACGGAGGAAATTTTGCCGCCGACTGATCTGCTCAGTATCGGGGCTTTGGAGTTTTTACCCATCCAAAAAGAGCGTTACCCTATCTGGGAGATCAAAGCACACATTTTAAACAACCCTCACCTGGGTGTGGTCGTCAATGCAGCCAATGAAGAAGCCATCAAGGCCTTTCAAAAAGAAGCGTGTTCCTTTTTTGGGATGTCCGAGATCGTCTTGGATGCCTATGCAAAATTTGGCCATACAAAAGCAAAGAACATTGAAGAAATTATGCAGTTAGATGAAGAGGTCAGAGCATATGTTGGACAACCGTAGGGTGGATTTATCCACCGTCAAATTGAAATATGTGGTGGATAAATCCACCCTACGTGAGACAAGTCATGTCACATAAAACCCTCATACTCCACGGCTGGGGTGGCTCCGATGCGCCCCACTGGCAAGCAGAACTTGCAGCTGAGATAGCCAGAAACTACGGAACGGTCTCTTTCCCTCTGCTTGATAATTGTCATTTCCCTTCAAAGAACAGATGGGTCAAACAGGTCAAAGCCATACTCCAGACTTTTAAGCCCCATACCGTGGTCTGCCACTCCCTGGCAAACACTTTGTGGTTTTGGCTCTGCCAAGAAGAGACTATGTTAACCGTTGAGCGTCTTTTTATGGTCTCTCCTCCCAGCCTTAACACAAAAGAGAAGACCATCAAGACTTTTTTTCCCTGCCCCATGCCCGAACAACTCTATGCCAAAAAGGTACAGATGATCGTCTCGGACAATGACCCATGGGTACAGATAGAGGAAGCAAAAGCAATTGCTTCCCGCTATGATGCAGACCTGAGCATCATTCACAACGCAGGTCACATCAACGCAGACTCAGGGTATGGAAAATGGGAACGCATAGAAAATTTGGTTTTAAACACATAATTGTGTAGGGTGGGTTTACCCACCACGGCACATAGCAGAATGGTGGGAAATCCCACCCTACGTAAAAAAGAAAAGGTATGCGCATGATACTCAGTATCGAAAGCTCTTGTGACGACAGCTCCATAGCCATCACAGAGATAGAGACAAAAAAAATACTCTACCACAAAAAGATCTCCCAAGAAGCTGAACATTCCTGTTACGGTGGGGTGGTTCCCGAACTTGCTTCACGCCTTCATGCGGTAGCACTTCCTGAGATACTCAAAGAGACCAAACCTTACTTTGACAAACTCAAAGCCGTAGCTGTCACCAATCAGCCGGGGCTGGGTGTTACCCTCCTCGAGGGCATAGCCATGGCAAAAACCCTGGCTGTATTGCTGGACATACCACTTATCCCTGTACACCATCTCAAAGGCCATATTTACTCTTTATTCATCGAAAAAGAGTCTACCCTGCCCCTGCTTGTCCTTCTTATCTCCGGAGGACATACGCAGGTGATTCGTGTAGAGAGTTTTGAGCACATGGAGATTCTTGCTACCTCTATGGATGATTCGGTAGGAGAGAGCTTTGACAAATGTGCAAAAATGATGGGGCTTGGTTACCCGGGCGGGCCGCTCATAGAGGCACTGGCACGCAAAGGTGACGAGAACCGTTTTGCCCTTCCTGTTCCTCTACGTAACTCACCGCTCATTGCCTTTTCTCTTTCGGGGCTCAAAAATGCCGTTCGTCTCAAGGTTGAGGAGTGTGGAGGCGCTGAAAAAATGAGCGAACAGGACAAGGCAGACCTCTCAGCCTCTTTTCAAAAGGCCGTAAAGCTCCATCTTCTTCAAAAGAGTAAAAAGATATTTGCCAAAGAGCCCATTGCAGACTTTGCCATCGTGGGTGGTGCTTCTGCCAACAAGTATATTCGCAATGCCTATGAAAAACTATGTGCGGAATTTGGAAAAACAATGCATGTAGCGCCACTGGAATACTGTTCAGACAATGCCGCAATGATAGGCAGATATGCCCTTGAAGCCTATGCAAGAAAACAATTTATCAACCCCAATGAGATCGATATCGTGAGCACAAAAAAACAACAAAGCGGCATGCTGCTCTAAAGCCCCCGAAAATGCCCACTTTTCTAAGCTAATTTTAGATAAAATAAATACACTTATAACCCCAGTAAATAGCGGCTATTCGCATGCGTTTTCTGCCAAAGATATCATAGGGTATACCTTTAGGTGAAACGCTGCGTTAGCATCGTCAAATGAACCCAGTTCATTTGGCATTACAATCAAATGGCAGGAGTCAAAATATGGCAGAATACGGTGCTAGTAATATTAAGGTCCTTAAGGGACTGGAAGCAGTAAGAAAAAGACCAGGTATGTACATCGGTGATACCTCTACAAAAGGGCTTCACCACCTTGTTTACGAAGTGGTGGACAACTCCATCGATGAGGCCATGGCAGGTTTTTGTGACACCATCAAGGTCACACTCACCAAAGAAGGCTCTGCCATCATCGAAGACAACGGTCGTGGTATTCCTGTCAAAGAGCACCCAACCGAAAAGATCTCTGCAGCCACCGTTGTACTGACCGTACTTCACGCCGGTGGTAAATTTGACAAAGATACCTACAAAGTCTCAGGGGGACTGCACGGGGTTGGTGTTTCTGTCGTCAACGCCCTTTCCAAGAAACTGGACCTTACGATCTTCAAGGACAAAGAGGTACACACACAAAGCTTTGAAAAAGGTATCCCGACCGCACCACTCACATCAGGAGACAGAACCAACAAACACGGTACCAAAATAGAATTCTGGCCTGATGACACGATATTCACCGAGTCTGTGACCTTCCAAAAAGAGATCCTGATGAAGCGCTTCAAAGAACTGTGCTACCTCAACCCCAAGATCACGATCGACTTCAGGGATGAGCGTGACGGGACAAAAGAACTGTTCCATTTTGAAGGAGGGATCAAGCAGTTCGTTGAAGACATGAACACCAGAACACCACTTTCAACGGCACAGTTCTTCCAGGGAAAAGCAGATGATATCGAAATAGACATCGCGCTCATGTACTGCGATGCAGACTCAGAGAAATCACTCTCTTTCGTCAACAACATCAAAACCCCTGAAGGCGGTACGCACGAAGCAGGGTTCAGAGCGGGGCTGACGCGTTCACTGGCATCCTACATCAGCAAAAAT
>CAYXZY010000085.1:0-6013 GCA_964469685.1 uncultured Sulfurovum sp.
CGGTGAGTAATGCCTTGTAAAAGAGTGCCGCCTGCTCAGCATATACAAAAATATTTGCATCTTGGGACTGTACGCCTACGCGCGCACCCAGATAGATGTTAAACCCGAAGATACCCTCTTTTTGAGCCAAGGCAAAACAACAGTCATGACCAAAGATATTACAGGAGTTTGAAAGTGAACCCAGTATGCCTGTGTTAAATTTACGTGGCAGTGCCGATATCCACTCAGGATCTTCTATAAATATGCTTTGAAGTTCCTCAACCAGCGGCATCGTTTCGATGACACTGTCATATGCAATGCCGTCGAGTGGATCAGCGACAATATTCCTGGGGTTGTCTACGCCTGTTTGAAAGGTAGTGATACCTACTTCTTTGAGTGCTGCCAAGACCTTGGCAATGTCTGCAATCTGCAAATAGCGAAGTTCGATCTGCATACGGGTAGTGATATCGATATAATCATTGCCATACTGCTGTGCCACCTCCCCGATACGAAGAGCCTGTGCATAGTTGAGCTGTCCTGCAGGAACACGTACACGCAGCATAAAGTCCTCACCCTTGTCAAAAAGACCAAAACATTTCAGAAAATAGGCTGAATCTTCTTTGCTCAGGTTCTCATAGCCCCCGGCTGCGATCTCTTCAAGACGTGCATAGACGTCCATGGGTGCTTTGAGTGCCTTGGTGGTTTCTACCTTGTTGACCTTTGTGCTTCGTGCTTCTTTTGCTTTTTCCAATATGCTCATTTTTGACTCGCTTTTAGTGTGTTGGTATAATTGATGACATCTCCGAAGACCAGAATAGAAGGTCTGGATGCCTTTAGTGCCTCATTTTGAAGCTCACCTATGGTTGTAGTAAGCACCTTTTGGTTCTTTCTGCTTGCATTTGAGACGATAGCGCAGGGGCTGCTCATCTCTATTTCTAATGTTTTTGCCTGTTGCACGATCTCTTTGATACGCGTCAGCCCCATAAGCACCACAACAGTATGGTTTTTTTGGTGCAGCATCGGTACCCAGTCAAGATTGACAGCATTCCCTTTGAGATGTGCCGTCACAACACTAAAGGAGGTACTGTAGTCTCTTGCCGTGATGGGGATGTCTGCCATAAGCGGTCCGGAGATCGCGGATGAGATGCCGGGTATGACCTCTGTGCAAATGCCTTTTTGGGTGAGGTAGAGGAGTTCTTCTGCCCCTCTGCCATAGATAAACGGATCGCCACTTTTTAACCGTGCTACAGTATAACCTTTTTTTATCTGTTTTCTCATGAGTGTGTTGATCTCTTCCTGGGGTTTGGTATGAAAGCCTTTTTCTTTACCGACAAAGATCTTTTTGGTGTGCCTGGGTACCACAGCCATGATCTCATCACTGATGAGGTGGTCGTAGAGTACTACATCGACTTGTTGGATGATCGTGTAGGCTTTGCGTGTCAGTAGCTCGGGGTCACCCAGACCACAGCCTACAAGGTAGACTTTTTTTTCCATTTGTTTCACACGTTTAAGTGTTTTGTCTGCATCAATGATGCCTTTGTCTCTTTTCTCCTGCAGCTCTTTTAAAAAATGATCCAAATCATCAGGGATGAGTGATTGACACTTGTCTCTAAAGTACTTTGCAAGCGTAGGACTGCTGCCCGAACTGCTTACAGCGATCTGTAAAGGTGCATTTTTTGTCAGTGCCATGAAATAAAAGTCACACAGTGCAGGGACATCAACAACATTCAGTAGCACAGAATGCTTCTTTTTATACTTCAAAAGCTTGTTAGTGACTTTTTCATTGCCTGTTGCATCAATGATGATAAAATGGTCTTTGATATCTTTGGTCTTAAATTTTTTGCGATGAATGTCTGCACACAGCTTTTGTATTTTGGGGTCTACTTCTTTGGCAATGAGGGTAAACGCAATGGCATTACGGGAAAGTACTTGTGCCTTTTGTAGTGCCACATTTCCACCACCAATGAGTAGAATCTTCTGATCTTTCAATGTGATAGGCAGTGTGCTTCTTTTTTTCATCATTCATCTTTCTTTATATTATCGATAACATTATAGCTTGTTATAGATGTATGTATCAATGAGAGTTGTATAAAATATAATCATAATATTCAATGAAGTCAATAGTAAAGGAACAACAGTCCTTGGAGAACAATAGATTAAGAATTGGCTAAAAATTAATCAACACCTTAATAGCATAAATATAATTTCATTGTATACTTCTGTCATCACTATTCAATTAAAGGATTATTTTATGGCAGGAATTAAGGCACTGAGAGGGCAGGGACATACACCAACGTTGTTCATGGCATTTTTATATTTTGATATGAGTTTTATGGTCTGGACCATGCTTGGACCACTCTCGACAGAGATTACTGAAGCATTGGCACTTAACGGACATATCATGACAGCAGGAGAGAAAGCGACGTTGCTTTCTTTGCCTATTCTCTCTGGTGCATTACTCAGAATTCTTCTTGGATTCGGGGTTGACAAACTCGGAGCTAAGCTCACGGCACTGTTGTCTCAGGCAGTGGTGATTGCAGCATTGTTGACAGCGTATTTTATGGGTGAGAGCATTACCTATAATGCACTGTTGGTAGTCGCACTTGGTCTGGGGTTTGCCGGAGCATCGTTTGCTGTGGCATTGCCTCAGGCAGGTCAATGGTACCCACCCAAGTCTCAGGGTATCGTACTTGGTATTGCAGGGGCAGGGAACATCGGTGTGGTCATCGACTTTCTTTTTGCACCGAAAATAGCTGAAAAATGGGGCTGGGAGTCCGTCTTTCTGGTGGGTGCAGTGATGGCTATTGTTGTGTTTATCGCTTATGCGTTCATCACCAAAAATGCGCCTGAGTCAGTGTATAAAGCAAGACCCAAAAAACTCTCAGACTATGCAAAACTGCTTAAAGACAAAGATACCTGGTGGTTCAACCTTTTTTATGCGGTAAGTTTTGGAGGATTTGTCGGATTTGCAGGGTATATGAAAGTCTATCTAATGAACACGTATCAGGTAGATATGTCCGCGATCGGTGTGGATCTTTTCAGTGAAGAGAATGTGAAGGTGACAGCCGGATACTTTGGTGCACTGTGTATCTTTGCCGGTGCAGTACTCAGACCTGTGGGTGGAAATATTGCAGATAAAATGGGTGGTATCAAGTCGCTGTATATCTTTTTTGGTACAGTCGCAACACTTGCAGTGATCAATGCAACGGTCACTTTGCCGTTTTGGTTGGCCATTGTGGTACTTTTTCTTATTATGGCAAATCTTGGTATGGCCAATGGAGCAGTCTTTCAGCTAGTACCTCAGAGGTTTGGTAAAGATATCGGTATCATGACAGGTATTATAGGTGCTGCGGGTGGTATTGGCGGTACATTGCTTATTAAGACACTGGGGTGGAGTAAAGGCGCATTTGACGGATATACGGCAGGGTTCCTTATCTTTGCCACAGTAGTTCTTTTGGCGATCGCAGGTATCTCACTGGTAAAGACCAGATGGAGAACGACCTGGGGTGTAAACTCAGGGGGTATCATTTAACAGAGTCTGGAGTTGATCGACTCCGGATGCAGTGTGCTTAGCTGACGCCAAGCATTTTGCGAAAAAGTTTTTCTTCTATGAGTCCTACTTTAAGCGCAGTCATCAGGTTATTTCCCTCATAATAATCTATGAGCTCTTCAGCATTTTTACCCGTCATCTTGGCTTGATGGGTAAGCGTGGCAGTCAACTCGTCTTCTTCTACTTCAATACCCTCTTTTTTTGCCAAAGCATCAACGATCAAAGCCGCTTTGATGGAATCACTTGCTTTCCCCCTGAGCGCATCTCTAAGTGCTTTGAACTTTGCTTTGTCTTCTCTGTAGAGGACAAGTTCTTCTTTGGTCATCTGCTGTGCTTTTTCATTGACCATCGCATCGATCTCCTGTTCCACAACATTGCCGGGTACAGAAAAGTCAAACTTTGCGAGCAGCCCTTTGATGATCTTTGGCTGCAGCTCTTGTTTATAAAGACGGGTGAATGCTTCTGCAGCTAACTGTTCTGTCATCTTTTCTTTGAGGGTATCGAGTGTGGCAGTATGGTCTGCCAGTGCTTTTTGTGCCAAAGCATCATCGATCTCAAGGGCGATCTGTTCTTTTATCTCGAGGAGTTTGACATGAAATTCTGTCTCTTTTCCTGCAAGTTCTTTGGTCGGGTAGTTGCCGGGAAAAGTAAGCGTAATTTGTTTTTCCTCACCTGCTTGCATTCCCATGATCTTCTGCTCAAACCCGGGGATGAATGAATGTGTGCCCACCTTGAGTTTGTAGTCTTTCACGCTTGCACCCTCAAGGGCTCTACCGTTTAAAAATCCTTCAAAATCAACGCTGACAAGATCACCGTTTTGTACACCGCGCGCTACGGTAATGGGGGTGAATGGTGCTTGTTGAAGTGCCAATTTTTCCAGTTTGGTGTCCAGAAGAGAGGTATCGGCTTGGGGCATAGTGAATCGGGGAATGATGTCGCTGTAGTCTATGGAAGTATCGATATGTGGACGGAGTGAGACATCGACTTCCAGGTGTATGCCATCGTCTTGTTTGTCATAGTGTCTGAAACTCGGTTGTCCGAGTATATCTTCCTGGACTATCTGTGCTTGTTTCATGCCTTCGTCTATGAATGCATGCAAGACCTGACCTTCTGCATTGCGTGCAAAAGTCTCATCATCGATCTCATCTTCTTTAAGATGCTTTTTGGCTTCATCTCTTAGTGAGGCAATCTTCTCTTCTATGAGGCTTTGTTCAATGAAGCCGCGGAAGAGAAGGCTGAGGGCATCCTCTTTTTCTACTGATACTTTCATTATCTTTTGTCTAGCCCCAGCATGGTTCCAAAGAGTTTGTCTTCTGTCAGACCCATCTTCGCTGCATGCATGAGGTTGTTCTCTTTATAATAGTTAACAAGCTCTTGTGCATCCTGTCCGGCCATCATCGCCTGGTAGTACAAGGCGGAGAGTATTTCCTGCTCGTCAACTTCCAATCCTTCTTTTTTGGCTAAGGCTTCTACAATAAGTGCTGTTTTGATGCTTTCTTCTGCCTGGGTACGAAGTGACTCTCTGAGAGCATGAAACTTCTCTTTATCTTTGTTCAGTGCTTCTTTTTCTTCTTGGCTCATAAACTGTATTTGTTCGTTGACCTTGGCGTCTATCTCCTGTTCCACGATGTTGTTTGGCAGGGTGAAGTCAAATTTCGTTAAAAGTCCTTTGACGATAAGGGGTTTGAGCTCATCATTGTAAAACTGTGAGAGTGCCTGTGAGTTGATCTGGTCTGCCAGTTTGGATTTAAGTGTTTCTATGGTCGCTTTTTCATCTTTGAGTACACCTTTTGCAAAATCATCATTGATCTCTCTTGGTACCTGCTCCTGGATCTCATGCAGTTTGACTTTAAACTGGCTTTCTTTGCCTGCCAGGTCAGCTGAAGAGTAGTCTTCAGGGAAGGTGACCGTAATGGTTCTTTCCTCGCCGTACTCCATGCCGATCATCTGTTCTTCGAACCCCGGTATGAAGGAGTTTGAACCTATCTTGAGGTTAAACTTCTCGGCACTTCCGCCTTCAAAGGGTACCCCGTCTATAAACCCTTCGAAGTCTATGAGTGTTACATCATCGTTCTGGGCAGCCCTTGGGGTTTTGATGGCTGCAAATGTACCATGCTGCTCTGCCATCTGTGTCAGTCGTTCTTCCACTGCTTCAGGTGAAGCTTCCGGCTGCGTAAATGTAGGGATGATGTCAGAGTAGTCTACATCGGTGTCTATGACCGGATTGGTAGCGATGGCCACTTCGAGGTAGAGTCCATTGTCTCTTTTATCGTAGTTTCTAAAGCTTGGTTGTCCCAGGAGCTCGTCTACTTCCATGCCGGCCTCTTTGAGCCCTGCACCGATGAAGCCTGTAAGAACCGCACTTTCAGCCTGCTGCTGAAGCATCTCATCTGTGATCTCTTCTTCCCCTTCTTTTGGCGCATCTTGGGCTTTTTGTTTAAGCTCAGCGAACTTGTCTTCTGTCATTTTGTCTTCTATGATCCC
>CAYXZY010000086.1:0-5930 GCA_964469685.1 uncultured Sulfurovum sp.
ATATTTCTCTTAGTCCATGATCGTTTCTGCATCCAAAGATCCACACCACCGTCTGCACCCTTTTTTTCATTGCCCAGTACCTTCCATCCCATCTTTGAAAAAAGCTCCATACTCAAACGCTCAAAATCATCCCAAGAAAGACGCTTGATCTTTTTGAGTGTTCTGTTGCGTTTGAGTAAAGACTTATTCTTATAACTACCTCTAAATTTCTTTATCTTCCATGTAAAATAGATGATGAAAAAGAGAAGTATGGCAATAGAATTGATTTCCAATGTTGTATAGTGATGCATAAGGGTATTATAGTCAGAATAATGTAGTAGAAGTGAGAATATGACAAAATGTCATGTTTTTATTGAAGATTAGAAAAATTTAATAGTGTTAGTTTATGTTAGATTTTATTGAACGGTGTGAGTGTAGTAAGAGAGCTTACTTAGAAGTAAGTGACCGAACGGAACGAAGCCGTTCGGTAAAAGATAGCATAAAATAATGCTATTAATGGCATCCACATCCTGTTCCACATGAACCACCAGTCGCAGGTCCACCTACAACACCCGAAGTCATTTCATCTAAAGTTGTTGGTCTTACACTCAACACTTTTACAGAGAACATAAGGTCTTTTCCTGCCATTGGATGATTGAAGTCAATTGTTACTTCTTTGTCATCAAAACTTCTTACAGTGACCTGTGTTTGCTGACCGTTGTCATCTTGACCATAAAGAGTCATACCTTCAACAAGATCAATACCTGCAAATTGTTCTCTAGGAAGTGTTTGTACTGCTTCATCATTTCTTTGACCATACGCTTCATCCGCTTTGACCATGATGTCTCCGCTTTCACCCTCTTCCATACCCACAAGGGCTTTTTCCAAACCGGGAATGATCTGGTCTTTACCTACAATGAATTCCAGTGGTTTTTGACCTTTATTGCTATCTGCAACATTGTCTGAACCGACTTCTTTTACTTCATATTCAATGCCTACTACACATTTTTCGTTTGCAACTGTCATAATTTATCCTATATATTGATTTCCTGCTATTCTAGCCAATAAAGCTTTAGTCAAACTTAGACAAATTTTATCTTATTTCACCATTGCCATAAATCTTGTATTTATACGTTGTCAGTTCACTGACACCCATCGGCCCTCTGGCATGCAATTTATTGGTACTGATACCCACTTCTGCACCAAAGCCAAACTCACCGCCGTCAGTAAACTGGGTAGAAGCATTCAAGTACACACAGGCAGCATCTACAGCATTCAGAAAATGTTCTGCCGTAGTGTAGTTTTCAGTAATGATCGCTTCAGAGTGCTGAGAACCGTATTGTTCTATATGTGAAATGGCACCGTCTACACCTTCAACGATTCTTATGGTCAGGATATTGTCCAGATACTCTGTAGCATAGTCCTCTGACGTTGCCGCTTTCACCTCTATGATCTCTTGTGTTCTTTCACACCCTCTGATCTCTGTGCCTTGCAGTGCATAGGCCTCCAGGATCTTGGGCAGTATCTCTTCGGCGATACTTTCATCGATGAGTAGTGTCTCGAGTGCACCACAGATACCTGTACGTCTACACTTGGCATTGATCATCACCGCCAGCGCTTTGTCAAAGTCTGCATCTTCATCCACATAGGTATGGCATAGCCCTTTATCGTGTTTGACGACCGGTACCGTAGCATTGGAAGAGACATATTTGATGAGTGCTTCACCCCCGCGAGGCACAATGAGATCTACATATGCGTCTTGCTTAATGAGTTTAGCCACACCCTCACGCGAAGAGTCCGGTAACAGTGCGATGGCACCTTTGGGCAGATCATGGGCTTCAAGCACGCTCTGCAGGACGGCTGCGATGGCTCTGTTTGAGTGCTCAGCCTCTTTGCCGCCTTTGAGTATAGCCACATTCCCGCTCTTGAAACACAGGGCACCCACATCCGCGGTCACATTTGGGCGAGACTCATAAATCACCCCGATCACTCCAATGGGTACAGTGACCTTCTCTATTTTAAACCCTGCGTCTGCATACCATCCGTCAAGTACACGCCCTACAGGCTCTTTGAGTGCGGCGATCTCTTCAATGGCTCTTGCCATACCCTCTACACGTCCTTCATCCAAAAGCAGTCTGTCTTTTAGCGCCGGTGTCAAGTCATTTCTCTGTGCATCATCCATATCTTTGGCATTTGCCAAAAGTATCTGCGCCATGTTGTCACGCAAGCCCTGAGCCATTGCCTTGAGTATACTGTTTTTTTCCGTACCACTCAATGTCGAGAGTACCCTACTTGAAGCTTTGGCTTCTTGTAAAAATGATTCCATGATTTGTCCTAAATTAAATTCCTTTCATTTTAACAAAGTTATGCTAATAATGTTATAATCCAACACTTTAACACTATGGATAACACTATGCAAACTATCACATTTATCGGCAATGGAAATATGGCACTGAGTATTGCCCAAGGCCTAAAGAGTAAATATAAGATCGAAGTCGTGGGACGCAACATGCAAAATCTCAATGCATTTGAAGAAGCATTGGACATGACCATTGGCAAATACCTTTTGGACGACTTCAACATAGAGAACAAGACACTGTTACTTTGTGTGAAGCCCAACAACATAGAAGATGTAAGCCAAAAACTCCAGGGTAAGGCCGATCTTCTTATCTCTGTGTTAGCAGGTGTCACTGTGGCGTCTCTTAAAAAGCACTTTCGGTCCAAAGCAGTGGTTCGCAGCATGCCCAATCTTGCAGCAAGCATAGGCCTCTCCATGACCACCATCACCGGTGACACCGAAGCAAAAAACACAAGTATTGCTCTCTTATCTTCCATTGGAAAGACATTGTGGCTCAATACAGAAAAAGAAATAGACATTGCCACAGCACTGGCTGGGTCAGGACCTGCCTATTTGGCACTTATAGCTGAAGCCCTGGCAGATGGTGCCGTCAAACAAGGACTCAAACGTGAAGATGCAATGGAAACGATGCGAGGTCTTTTCCTGGGGTTTGGCTCTCTCATCCAGGAGACACATCCCTCACTGCTTAAAGATGGTGTCATGAGCCCAGGCGGCACTACCGCAGCAGGCTACGCCGCACTTGAGGACGGCAATGTACGCGCCGCATGTATGGATGCCATAGAAAAAGCTTACGAAAGGGCCAAAAGTTTAGGGGCTTAGGCTACCTGTCTATATATATCCTTCTGAGATCATCTTTGGCAAAAGGCATGTAGCTATGCCTTGTGACCACCACTTTGGTCTTAAAATTTGACCAGTTGTAGATCACCGGTACGTCCTTTGCATCAATATGTATGCATCCGTGAGACATCCAGTCAACACTTCCTTTGTGTAGGGCATGTCCATATTGTGTGAACTTCATCATATAGTCCATATTATTCACACCCGAGTCATCCGGGTACTCAGTAGACATATGGAATCTTTTTTTCTGGATAATAGGGAAAATACCTGACGGGCTTCTAAATTCGGGAGCGCCGGAAGTCACTGCTCCAGACCACCATACCGTCCCGTCTTTATCAACAGCATAAAAACGTCCGTCACTGCCCTTTTCCCGCACAGAGACAAGGATGAAGTTTTTCCCGGTCAGATCCACGATCTTCTCTTCATCTGTTTGCAGGTTTATGACTTTAAAAACTGTCTTTGATACAGGTACAAGTTCATGTTTTAATGCTTTTACTTTCGGAAGTTCCGGTTCTTCGTCATCATAAAAAATTGTTTCTGAAAATGCAATACTGCTCAAACAGATCAAAAAGAGAGAAAGCTGCCTAAAAAACATCATCTATAACTTCTTTAACTTTTCTTTCGCTATTTTTGCAGATTTCTTACCCTTGTAGTTTGCTATGATATTTTCATAAAATGCTTTTGCCTGTGCTTTCTCGCCACTTTTTTCCAACGACACAGCAGTATGGAGAAGTAGGGTATCTATGTATGAAGCCTGATCATACAAGCCTGCACTCTTTTTAAAATAAAAGATGGCATCTTCATACTGTTTTGTATAGTAGGAGATCTCACCGAGGTAATAGTTTGAAGCCGCGGGCTTATACCCCTTGGTGTCTGTAAGCAAAAATCTCTTTTTAGCCTCATCATATCGCTTCTTCATAAACAGCCTGACCCCTTCGCTGTACAGTTTTTTACTGCTTTTTCCTTCCAGCACAGCTTCAGTACTTTTTACCGCTGATTTCTTCGGTGTTTCGCTGTTTGATGGGACATATTTGCCTTGAGCGCTCAGCGCTTTCTTCAACTCATCTTTGCTGACATAGTCTCCATTGATTTTGTCTATCATCGTACCCAGTTCTTTAAGCAGTGCAGCATTGGCTCCATTGTCACCCGACTGGGTTGCTGATCCATTTTCCTGCAGCTCATTGACAGCAGCACTTAAACCCTCAACCACACTCTGCAGTCCGTCTATACGTTCATTTTGCTGGGCAATGGTTCTTTTCAGGGCTGCAATCGTTTTTTTGTTTTTCAACACAGCTTTCTGGGGTGAAGAAAATCCCCCGCTATTTCCATACACTGAAGGTTCTGCCAGCATCATGACCGTACTTAGACCTAAAAAGAGTACTGCTTTTACTAAATGTTTCATGTCTGTCCTATTTTACCAAACGAAGATCCACTCTTCTGTTTTGTGCATAACACCCGTCCGTTGGCTCAGAACATACCGGGTTGCTTTCACCATAAGAGATGATCACCATTCTGTTGGCTGCTACACCTTGTGCTGCAATACTGTCTTTGACGGCTTTTGCACGCTTGAGTCCCAGAGCATAATTGTACTCATCTGTACCAAACTCATCACAGTTTCCTTCTATTTTGATACGCCCTGTAGAATTGTTGGCGATCTGTGTGTCTTGGGCAATATTGTTTTCCATAGAAGAAGCTATTCCATAATCTCCAAACCCAAAATAGATACTTTTAAAACCATCACTGCTGCTGTTGAATTTACTTACATCTGTACTGCTTCCGTTTTGGTTCGCACTGTTTTCGTTGCCATAGGCATTCTCATCGATGGAAACAGTCTCTTTGGCAATCTGTGTTGCATCAGATACATTGTTTTTCCCTGCCTGTGCACTGCCTAGGTCAGGTGCTTTTTGACTACATCCACTTAAAAAAAGTGTTAAAATGGCTGCTGAAATGTATAATGATTTGTATGTCATGGTCAATCCTTTGTTGTATTTCTTTTACCAGTCTATAGACTGTATTTTGCGCCCTGAAAGAGGGAAAAGCAAACTTTGATGACTGTTCAGGTTCACATACCCTATGGAAGAGCCGCGGCCTCTGTGTTTAATGAACTGCACCACAGTACCATCTGTAGAAAATCTTGGAAACTGATTGGCACCCGTGGTTGTCAATGGTCTGGTATTGGATCCATTTGAAGATGTCAGGTAGAGATTAAACGTATTGGCGCCAAAACTTTTTTTACTCTCTCTGCTGGAATACACGATCTTGTTTTCATGTGCATCCACCGCATTGTTATTGCGACCATGGTAGACAACCTGTGAAACGGCTGATCCTTGAATGGATTTTTTAAAAATATTGGCATACCCAAGCCTGTTGGAGACAAAAACGATACGACTCTCATCATCCACGTATTTACCATTGACATCTATGCCGTTAAATCTTGTGATTCTGGTTTTGGCTTTAGAAGCAAGGTTCATCTCATAAATATCAGCTTGTCCTTCAGGTGCCATGGTTAGAAGCAACTTGGAACCATCTTTACTGACATCAGAACATACCAGCATGCCTTCAGAAGAAGTGATCTTTTCTTTCTTCCCGGTGTAGATGTTTATCTTATATAACGTTGGCATCAATCCCGAATACGCACTGTAATAAAAGCTTTTTTGCTCAGCATCAGCCCATTTGGGGAAAAGATTCAAACCGCCTTTGATAATGACTTTTTTATAATTGAATGTATAATCTGCCAAAACGATTTCACTGTGTT